>NZ_JACGAV010000008.1:0-87318 GCF_020137645.1 Campylobacter sp. RM12637 | reverse complement strand
TTGAAATTAAAGAAGAAATTAATAATAAAGTAGTGGCTTTATTAGAAAAAGAAGATGATGAAAATTCTGATAATAATAAAGAAGATGAAGAAAATAATGATAATGACACAAATAAACCAGATATGCCAATAGTTCCTAGTGAGCCTGTTTATAATAAATATTTTTCAAATGCAGACAATAAAAACTATTATTATTCATCAAATACTAGCCTAAGAAGTGGCGATGTTAGACAAGACGCTGCAGAGCTTAATGTGAAAAAAGGTAGTTTAAATATCCTTAGTAATACTAAAAGCGGTAATAATATTACAGATTTTAAAAAAATTAGCGTTACAAATAATCAGCTAAACATATTAAAAACTACAAATGATGCTAATAGTGTTGAAGATTTTTCATATAGTTTAACAGATACTACAATTAGTGGTTTAGATGGATATAGCGATTTAAAATTTAGTGCTAATGATGGAAAAGTAAGTTATACTGCTAATAAAGAAAAATTAGAAGCAAATATTTTAGATGATAGTTTTTCTATGTTAAAAGACACAAGCACAAATTCCAATTATAATGCTATAGATAAAGAGTGGGGTAATTTTACAAATACATTATTTGAAAAAAATAAGGATTATTTCAATGTATCAGATTTAAATAAGGTATTTTATTATGGTTCAAATAAAGCTGCAATGCAGTTAAATCTTAAAAATTCATCTATTGCTTATTATTATGCAGATGCATATGAAGCTAAAAAACTTTATGCTGATTTTAAATATGCAAATCAAATATATTACGAAAACGCAAAGAGTTCAGGAAGTTTTTATGATAAGCAAACTTATGATGTATATAACAAAACCATATCACCTATTAACGGCTCATCTACTTATAATATACAAGCAAATGCTTCTAATGGCATTAAAAATCAAGATTTTGCTTTAAAAGCAGATAAAAATAAAGCAGAAATTAATTTTGGAAGTGTAATTTCTAGTTTGATGGATACTCAATTAGACCCGCAAAATAGATTTCAATACTTTTCTAATGAATTTGATAAATATAAAGATACTTATAAAAGTAAATATTTAGGTGCTGATGAAGATAAGGAATATTTTTATGCAGGTAGTGGAAGCTCAATTAAATTAAATCCCGCTAAGCAAGAAGTAGATAGTTATGTAGTTTATGGAGGTGGGAAAGGTAATATTTATAGGATAACTTTTGATAAAAATATCGGAGATGCTACCTATGTTAAAAGAACTAATGGAGTGGTTCAAGATGTTAAACATTCTCAAAAATTTAATATAAATAGTATTAGAGATGTAAATTCAGGTTATACACTAACAGTAGGCGATAGCAATAATGATTATAATTTTGAAGTGAAGGCTGATAAAGTTGGAGCTATATTAAAAGGTAATGTTGTTATAAATGGAGCTAATCATAACGTAGATTCTGATATTTTAAAATATGTAAATACTTCTGCAGCACATAAATTAGTTAAAGATACTTACGATAAAGCAGTTCAAGGAAAATAATAATTTTTAGGGGAGTTAGATTTGACCTAATTCTCCTAATAAACTTCTTAATTTATCATTTCTATATTTTATTTCTTCACTACATTTCCTAGCAATATCTATGCAGATATTTAAAAAATTAGTAGTTTCATCATTTTCAAAATCTATTTTTTTGACATTAGTTAGTTTGTCTTGATTAATACAACTAAAAATATATGTAATCACTTTTAGACTAGGTGTTAATAGCAAATATCTTTTATTGTGATATATAATATATTGTTCGTTACATTGTGTTGTTAATAGCGTGATTATTTCTTGTTTTATTTGCTCGTAAGGAGTATTTGGGAAATCTTTTGCTACCTTTTTGATAAATTTTTCATCATTAATTCTATCTTCTTCACTCTGCAAAAACACACTATCATTATCAAGTAATGTTTCAAGTTCTTTTAATATTTCAATAGCTCTAATGTAATTTTTCATTTTACCACCTACTTTATTTATTACATTTATATTACATTAAAAAGAAAAATAAAGGTAAATTTTTTAGATTATCTAATTAGTTTTTTTAATTAAAATAAATTTAATAATTAAGAAATTTTGCTTATTTTTTAGATTTTTTCTTTGCAAATCTACAAAATACTACATTAAAAATTTAAGTATAAATATTGGAATTTATACTTAAAATATGATTTATATGCCAAAAGTTAAAAAAGAATTTGAAATAATATCTTTAATATTATCTAGCTTAATTTGTCTATTATCTAGGCTTCTTGTATGTTTTAGCAGTATTGTATTTAACTCGTTTAGATATTCATTTTTTAATTTTATGATTTCTTTTTTATTTATCAATAGTTCTTCAAATTCAAAAAAACTACAATCAGTAAGCAATCTTTGATAAATTTCATTTTCACTAGGCAAATAAAGCTTAAATTGTTTGCTATCTAGCTCATAAAATTCACGACTTGCATTAATCTTTTCATAAAAAAATGATAGGCTTAATTTAGCCGCGTTTTCGTAATTATTTAATGCTTTTATATTTATTTTTTCAAAAAGCTTATTTAATTTAAGCTCATAATTATTTAAAGCCTTTTCATAATCATTTATAATAAGCTCATCTAATGCTTTATAAAAATCATCTGCTATTGCGTAAAAATCAGCATTTACAAGGTCATTGTAGTTTTTATCTAATTCTTTTGTTTTAGCAATATTTAAAACATTTTTAAATTCTTTTAAAGGCTTGTGAAAATTATCTAAAAGGTTTAAAAATTGCTCGTTTATTTCTTTTCTAATTTTTAAAAATTGCTTATTAATCGTATCTTTGTTGTAAAAAATACTTAAAAATGTATCATCAGGATTTAAAGTTTTGTATGAATATTCGTTTTTATTAAAGCAATTTTTATGAAACACCCCATCATTTTGGGTATAAAAATAAGCATTTTTTACCTTAAAATTAGTCATAAATTCATTAGCAATCGTCCTTGCTATACTCTTTAAAGCATTTAAAATCTCATCATTAAAGCCACTATAATCAAATTCATTTTTTGCAAGTATTTCTAAATAATTTTTAATTTTACACTCTAATTCTTCAAGGCTTAGTTTAATCTCGCTAATAATTCCTAAAAGCTCATTATTTAATGTTTTTAAAGAAGCTTTTATATTATCTTCTTTAATGCTTGTTTTATTTAGATTTTTTAAAAAATCATAAAAGGCCAAAATATTTGAATCAGGATTATTTTCACTTGCTTGTTTGCAAGAAATTAGCTCAATTTTTTCAAAATACTTAGCAAAAACTTCATTTAAATAATTCTTTAATCTTAATTGCTCGGCTTCGTTTAATTTATCTTTTTGATTAATTAGACAAATCTTTTTTATATTTGGTTTTAATTCTTTAATAGCCTTTTCTTCACTAGCTTTACCAGCACTTTCAGCTAAACTTAGCCAAATTAAAGCATCAAAAGAATTAAATAAATTTTTAGAAAATTCTTCATCGGTAGTATTTGCATTTAGTCCTGGAGTATCAATTAGTGTAATATCTTTTAAAAGTTCGTTATTTGTAAAAATATTAATACTTTTAAGCCCATTTAGTTCTTCGTTTTGGTCATTTACAATATTGTTTGTAAGTTCGCTTAAGCCGTTTTCAAATTCTGCTAAAACTAAATCATTTAAACCATAATTAATATAAGTAGCAACAACGCTAACAGGTCTTGCCCCTGTAGCTAAAATATCTTTTTTAAAAAGCAGATTTAAAAGTGAGCTTTTACCTGAACTAAATTGTCCTATCACACCAACTTGTAATGGTAGATTATAATGCTTACATAAATTATCAATATTATTAATTAGTTTATTGCTAAGCATTAAATTAGGATTTTTTAGAGTGTTTTTTAAGGTTTTTAAATCTCCTAAAAAGCCTTTTTCATAACTTATATTATATTTTTCATTATATTCTTTTAAGACACTTTTTATCATTTTAAATTCTCTTTTATTTCTAATAATTTTTCTATTTTTTGTGTATTTAAGCTCAATAGATTTTCATCGTTAAATTCATTTATATTGATTTTTTCAATATGATAAATACTAAAAAATTCATTTTTCAAAAACTCATTAGCTAATTGTTTTTGCTCGCTAAAATTAAAAAAATTAAGATTTATATTTAAATAAATCGCATTTAATTTATTATTGATTGCATTTTCACTTTTATCACTTAGCAAATCAAGTTTATTTATGATTTTTTCAAATTCTTCAAATATTTCTTGTAATTTATTTTTATCAAAAATGATTTCATAATCTTTAGTAATATTTAGCTTTGCTTTAATTTCATTAAAATCGTTTAAGAATTTATTACTCATACTTGAGTTAAGCCCATTTAATAAGTCTTTAAAACCTTGAAAAATTACATTTCTTACCTTTTCGTTTGAGTAATTTTTGTCATAATTTAATTCATCAAAAATCCTAGCAGCTTGATTTTTTGCTAAAAAGCTTAATTCATGTGCTTGGATTTTGTAGTCTTTATTTAAGTATTCATTTAGCAATATTTCAAGTTCTTGTTTTAAGGCTAGCTTTTTGGCATTTTCGTTTTGTAGATTTTCTATATTTTTCATATATTCGTTTTTATCTAGCTTTAAAGAATTGTTTATATTGGTTAAAAGCGTAATTTCTAAATCAATTAGATTTTTAAATTTTTCGCTAATGCTATTTATAAATTCTTGTGAGCTAGTAGAATTAAAGCAAACATCGTTTAAATAAGCTTTTAAAGCATTTATTTCGCCTTTTGAATTGTCTTTTTTAAATTCACTAGCACTTACACAAAATAGCTCATAATTAGGTGTAATATCTAGGTTTTTAAGCTCATTGTTAAAGCGATTTTTGACATATTCTTTTAATTTAATTTGTTCATCAATACTTATTAAATCACTTTTTGTAAGCACTAAAACTAGCTTTGAATTAGGATTATTTTTAGCAAAACTTGTTAAAAATTCTAAATCTTTAATGCTAAGTGCTTGAGTGCAAGTCATAAGGTATAAAACACAATTAGCAGTTTTTAAAAACTCTAAGCTTTTTTGTTCTCTACTAATTACTACATCATCAAGACCAGGAGTATCTATTATATTTATTTTATTTTTTAAATACTCGTTGTTTAGATGGATTTCAATATCTTTTACAAAAATACTTATGCTAGAATTTGCACTTGTATAATCGTATAATTCGTTGATTTTAACTTCAACGCTTTTATGCTCAACAAAATCAATATTAAAGATTTTATTTAATTCTTCATTCAAACTAGCTTGAGTTTTTAAGGCATTAAATTCTGCTTCATTATAAAAATTTACTTTTATTTTTTCATTTTCATCATAGCTAATTACACTAAGATTTGCCGTTTCAGGTGCGTTTGATACGCCTAAAAAATCTTGATTTAATAAAGCATTTATTAGGCTACTTTTTCCTGCGTTAAATATCCCGCTAAAAGCTATTTTATAATCTTTGCTAATTAATTGAGTATAAAACTCATCAAGCTTATCTTTAAGCTCATTGCTTAGAATTTGTTGTAAATTTTTATAAATATTTTCAAGTTTATCTTGGCTTTTTTTAAAATTATTATTAAATTCTTTTGATGAATTTATTTTTGTATTTTGAAGATAAGTGAAGATATTTTCTTTTATTTTTAATAATTTTAATTTTTCAAGATAAAAGATTATTTCAAGTGGATTTAAAAGATTATTGTGAATAGAATTTAAAACAGCAATTTGCTTCATTTTAAGCTCAAAAAAACTATCAGTATTTAGGTATTGTTTGTATGTTTTTAGATTTAATAATTCTTTATAATTTAATTCATTAGCACATAAAATTAATGCGGCAAGTTCGGGATTAAAAATATTTTCTTCATAGTTAAAATCAAGATTTCCTAATTCATCATTCCATAAATTTTTTAATAATTCTTGCAATTTAATTCCTTTTTGAAAAGATTTAAAAATCTTAGCTATTAAGACTTAAAGAAGTGTTACAAATAGTAATTAGGAGAAAAATTATCTAGTTTTTGTGTAAAAACTACTCAAATACCTATAAATATTTTAATTATATTTATCAATTAATTATATTTTTATTATATTTTTTGTGTTAGTATCTCGCCGAATTTTTAATAAAAAAAGGAAAAAAAATGAGTTTTAAAAATAAAATTTATTTAACTTTAGTTGTGCTATTGGCTATTGGATATTCAGTTTTAACTTACATTAGTTATAGCACTAGTAGTAAAACCATATCTTCTAATATTGAACGCTATTTAGATGATATTGTAGATAAAAATTTAAATTACATTCAAAATTTCATTAGCATAACAGAACAAAGCATTAAAGAGACTGCTAAAACCTTATCTAAGTTTGATTCAAATTCTAAAGAAGCTTTTGTGCCTTACTTAGAAAATGAAACTAGAGTTTTAAATTCTCCTATGGTATTTTTAGCATTTGAAGATGGCTCTATGTATGATGGCACAGGTTGGAAAGCACCTTTTGATGCAACCCAAAGAGGTTGGTATAAACAAGCAAAACAATTAAATAAAACTTTTGTAACTGATGTTTATGAAGACGCTCAAACTAAAAAATTAGTTATGTCAGTAGTTTCTCCAACATACGATAAAAACTCTAATTTTAAAGGTGCTTTAGGTGCTGATGTTACTTTAGATAAAGTTTCTGATTTTTCTAAAAATGCTGGAATTGAAGGTGGAGCTTTATATGTTTTAGATAATTATGGAATGATTATTGGTTATCCTGACCAACAATTAATAGGTAAAAAATTAGTAGAAGTATTTCCTAATTTAAAACCAATGCTTGATGAAATGTATTCAAAAAATAGTGGAAAATTAGAATTTGAATTAAATGGAGTAAAGCAAATTATGGATTTTAGCACTATTCCTGAAACTGGCTGGAAAGTTGCTGCTGCGATAAATAAAGAAATAGCATTTAAAGATGTTAGCAATCAGTTTAAAACGCTAATAATCGCAAGTGTTTTAGCTATTGTGGTTACTATTGGTATTGTTATATTGGTTTTAGTTTATTTGTTTAGACCATTTGATAGACTAGGCTTAATGATGAAAGATTTAGCAGTAGGTGAAGGTGATTTAACAAAAAGAGTTGCGATTAATGGTAATGATGAAATAGCTCAAATAGGAAAGCATGTAAATACTTTTATACAAAAAATCCAAACTTTAATCGCTAATTCAAAATCAACTTCAACAGAAAATGCAAGTGTAGCTCAAGAATTAAGCTCAACTTCACTAGCAGTAGGTAAGCAAGTAGAAGAAGAAACTACAATAATAGGTTGTGCTACTAAGGCAGGAGAAGCTATATTAAAAGATATAGATGTTACCGTTGAACACGCCGAAGAGAGTTCAAAACAACTTGAAACAGCTAGTGATAATTTAGATATTATTAAAAATCAAATATTAAAACTTGTTTCAGTGCTAGAAAATCAATCTTTACAAACTACTGAATTATCAAATAAATTAAATCAAACTAGCCAACACACAGAAGAAGTTAAAAATATCTTAAATGTTATAAACGATATAGCAGACCAAACTAATTTATTAGCATTAAATGCGGCTATTGAAGCAGCTCGTGCGGGTGAGCATGGTCGTGGATTTGCTGTGGTTGCTGATGAGGTTAGAAAATTAGCTGAAAGAACGCAAAAAAGCCTTGCAGAAATAAATACAACAATAGGTGTGGTAGTTCAATCAGTAAATGATGCGTGTGGAGAAATGGAAAAGAACGCTCAAGATATTTCAAATATTTCAAAATCTAGCGTTCAATTAGAAGAAGTGGTTAATGAAAACTCTTTAATCGTTCAAACAAGCATTAGTGCTAATAAAAATAGCGTAAATGAATATAAAGATATAGCTAAGACTATTCGTAGTGTTATAACTCAAATTGAGCAAATTAACAAAATCGCTAATTCAAATGCTAGAAGCGTAGAAGAAGTAGCAGGAGCAAGTGAGCATTTATCTAAGATGACTATTAAACTTGATGAAGAATTGGGTAAATTTAAAATCTAATTTAAACCAGCTAAATGCTGGTTTAATCTTTTAGTGGAATTTAAACTCTAAGATTATTTTAATGTTATTAGCGTGATAGGATTTCTTTTAATTTTCTGAAGTCTTTTAATTCATTTTCTAATTTATAAACTTTTTTTAGCAAATTCATAGCAGCTATGGTTCTTGTGCTTATTCTATTTGTAGCAATTGCAATTCTTAAACTCCCTTCACTCATTCCAATTTTTTCTGCTAATTCTTTGTAGGTTAGATTGTTTTCTTTACAAAATGTTTTTATTTCTTCTACTTTCATATCATATCCTTAATACAAATATATTTTTTATATAATATCATTTAAATGATTAAGCAAAATATATATTTTTTAAATTTTTGTATTTTTTATGATGATAAAAGTAATGAATATATTTTAAATGTAAGCATAGTTAAGCTTTTTATTAAATGAAGCAAGTAAGAGATAGGAATGAAAAATAATAATTCACAAATTATATTTATAAGAATATATAAAGAATTATCAAAAGTTATTAAAGAAACAAATAAAGCTAAAAATTAGTTTTAAAATGAGATAAATAATAGGAATTTGAAATTCCTATTATTTTTTACAATCCCAAACGCTCATAAATCTTATCAATATTTTTAAGATGATAATCAACTAAAAAAGCATTTTCAATCTCTTCGGTGCTTAAGATTTCGCAAATTTCTTTGCTATTTTTTAATAATTCTTTAAATTGAAGCTTTTCGCTCCAAGCCTTTTTAGTCAGTCCTTGCACTAAATCATATGCCATCTCACGACTTAAACCCTTTTGAATAAGGGCTAAAAGCACTTGTTGAGAGAAGATTAATCCATAAGATTTATCTAAATTACTTTTCATATTTTCAGGATAAATCATAAGATTTTTTACAATAGAACTAAATCTTTTTAGCATATAATCAAGCAAAATCGTTACATCAGGAAGCATAATTCGCTCTGCACTTGAGTGGCTAATATCACGCTCGTGCCATAGATTTATGTTTTCATAAGCAGTTATTAAATACCCCCTAATCACACGGCTAAGACCACAAATATTCTCACTTCCTATTGGATTTTTCTTATGTGGCATTGCAGAGCTGCCTTTTTGATTTTCACTAAAATATTCAAGCATTTCTACGCATTCAGTTTTTGCAAGGTGTCTTATCTCTGTAGCAAATCGCTCAAGTGCACTTGCAATCAACGCACACACGCTTATATAATTTGCGTGCAAATCTCTAGGTAAAACTTGAGTGCTGATATTTGCTACATTTAATCCAAGCTCTTTACAAATATCAAGCTCTACTTCTAGTGGAACATTTGCATAAGTGCCTACTGCACCGCTAATTTTTCCTACTCTAATCTCTTCGCTAGCGTTTATAAAACGCTCATAATTTCTTTTGATTTCTTCGTAAAAATAAGCAAATTTTAGCCCAGTAGTAGTAAGCTCTGCATGAACTCCGTGAGTTCTTCCTATTTGTGGAGTATATTTATAAAGATTTGCTTTTTCTTTTAAAATATCTAAAAGATTTTCTAAATTAGCTTTTATTATTTCATTTGCTTTTTTTAGCTGAATTGCTTGTGCAGTATCTACTACATCAGTGCTTGTTAGTCCATAATGAACCCATTTTCTCTCATCGCCTAAATTAAGTGATAATGCTCTTGTAAATGCTATTACATCGTGTTTGGTTTGCTCTTCTATTTCTTTTATTTTTACTATATCAAATTTAGCATTTTTATATAGTTTTTCTAAATCTTCATTAGGAATTACACCTATTTTATTAAACGCCTTGCAAGTTGCAAGCTCAACTTCTAGCCAAGCATTAAATTTAGCTTCTTCACTCCAAATACTTGACATTTCAGGGTTTGAATATCTTGCAATCATTTTTTACCTCCAAATAATCCTTTAATAAGATTTTCAGCAGGTTTTAATGTTTCATTTATTTTTTCACTATTATTTTTGCCTGTTATTTTATCTAATACTTTTACAGCATTTTCTATAGTATTTTTTGTATCAGGAATGAATTTAACATCATCATTTACACCTGAAAATGTTCCTTTAATTTCATTATTATTAAATGCTACAAGAGCAGGTGCATTGATACTTTTTGTAAGAGTATTATATGTTCCATTATTTACTTCAATTTTTGCACTTGTTGCACTAATTTTTGCATTATAATCAATTAGATTTTTATTAATATTTACTAATACATCGCCTTTATCAAAAATAACTTGGGTAATATCAGTATTTAAAATTGTATTAATTAATTTTATAGTTTTGTGATATTTTAAATGTCCTTTTCCAAGATTTGCAACTAATTTTCCATTAGCATTTTTTAAATCATAATCTAAATTCCCATTGATATTTGCCTTATAAATATCAATTAAATCAAAAGATTTTGCAAGATTATCTAAAGCTACGCTAGTTAAATTAGCGTTAAATTTATCCCCATTTAGCTTAGCAGCTAATGAACCGCCAAAGAATTCTTTTGAGTTTAAAGTAAGATTTAATATCTTATCAAAAGTTAAATTCCCATCAACTTTTACATTTCCGCTCATATTTTTATTAAGTAAAGCATTAAAATTAGCTAGATTTGCACTCGCATCATAATTTGCGTTTGCTACGCCTTTTTTGTAATTACCATTTGCATTAAAACTATCTACTAAATCAGTATTTAATTTAGCGTCAAAACTGATATTATCAGCACCATTTAGCTTAACATCAGCGTTTGCTAATACTTTTGAATTAAGTTCTAAATCATATTCTTTTTTGAAATAACTTGGGATTGTTTTTCCGTTTATATTAAGATTTGCCGAGCCTATTAGGTTTTTTAAATCGCTTAATTTTGCGTTTATATTAATATTTGCATCTAACATTTTATCTTGATTTAGCAAGCCTAATAAAGCTAGAGATTTTAGACCTTCAATATTAGCTACTAAATCATTTCTACCCATTTTTATATCTGATTTTGCACCTAATAATAAACCATTTACATTCGCATTTTCTAAACCATTTTTATCTAAATTAGCACTAGCTTTAAGATTTATTATCTCATCGCCACTAAGTTTTAAAAGTCCTGCGTTAGCTCTTAAATCAGTATTAATTGCAGTTTTGCTATTAGATAAATCGTGAGTGATTTTTAAATCTTTTGCATTTATATTTTTACCACTAACTATAGAATTTATATTTGCTAATTTATTTTTAAAATCAATTTGCGAAGTGATTTTCAAATCAGAATTTAAATTAGGATTTATGAAAGCTAATTCAGTAAGGCTTGTAACTAATTGCCCTTGAACTTCTAATTTATTAAGATTTATAGGTTTAAAATCACTTGTAATATTTAAAATATTTGATTTTACATTGATATTCGGAGTAATTTCATTAGCTTTATAAGTATTTTTAGAATCAATTATAACTTTACCAAATCTTGAAATGTCAATTCCAAATTCTTTTGTGATACTTGGTTTTAGTTTAAGTTCTGAATAAATATTAATTAAAGCTTTTGCATCAAGTTTGTCTTTATCAAATTCATCAACATTTGCATTTAGGTTGATAAATCCACTTGCATAATCAACATTTGCGATTTTGCTTAATTTTTCTATATCTAAATTATTAGCATTAAGATTTAGTTTAGTTGGAAAATAATCTTTTATATTTGCATCAAGTGTAAGTGGGCTAGTAAAAATAACACCTTTTCCATCTATGTTAAAATTATTAAAACTACCATTTATATTGCCTTTAATGTTTAAAGGGTCGGTGATTTTTAGGGTTTCTAAGTTTTTTCCATTTAATTCATAATTTATATTAAGATTGCGAGATAATAGTGAAAAATCTCCATTAACTGCTGCTTCAAGCATTCCATTAACTAAAACTTTTAAATTAATAGTTGAAAATCTCAATTCAAATTCTTCAATTTTAACTGCTATGTTTGAATTTTCATTGATTTTTTTCTCTGCTATATTTTTTACGAAATTATTTCCAAAACTTGTAAATAACACACAATAAGCCCCTATAACAATTATTAAAATCAAAGCAAGGAGCGAATAAATAACTTTTTTCATAATACAACCTTTCGTTTTCTTCATAAATAAACTTGAGCTATTTTCACTAAAGTTTCTTTAGTTATTTTTTATCATTTAGTGATTTGATTAACTTATTTTAATTATAATTTAGCACTCAAAGAATTAGAGTGATAAACCACAAGAAAGGAAGAAAAAATGAATTTTACTCCACTAAATAAGCGTGTATTAATCAAATGCGCAAATGAAACAAAAACAACAGCTTCAGGAATTATTATACCTGACAATGCTAAAGAAAAACCACAACAAGGCGAAGTTGTAGCAGTTGCTAAAGAAATTAGCGATATTAAAATTGGCGATAAAGTAGTATTTGGTAAATACGCAGGTAGCGAATTAAAAATTGATAATGAAACATATTTAATTTTAAGTTTTGAAGATATTTTAGGAATTTTATAAGGAGATTTAAATGGCAAAAGAAATTTTTTATTCAGATGAAGCTAGAAATAAATTATATGAAGGCGTTAAAAAATTAAGCGACGCTGTAAAAGTTACTATGGGGCCTCGTGGCAGAAATGTATTAATTCAAAAAAGTTTTGGTGCTCCAACTATTACAAAAGATGGTGTTAGCGTTGCAAAAGAAGTTGAATTAAAAGATACTTTAGAAAATATGGGTGCTAGTTTAGTAAGAGAAGTTGCAAGTAAAACTGCTGATCAAGCAGGAGATGGAACTACAACTGCAACCGTTTTAGCTCATGCAATTTTTAAAGAAGGTTTAAGAAATATAACAGCTGGTGCAAATCCAATTGAAGTTAAGCGTGGTATGGATAAAGCTTGCGAAGCAATTATAGCTGAACTAAAAGCTTTAGCAAAACCAGTTGCAGGAAATAGAAAGCAAATCGCACAAGTTGCTACAATTTCAGCAAATAGCGATGAAAAAATCGGACAATTAATTGCAGATGCAATGGAAAAAGTAGGCAAAGATGGCGTTATCACAGTTGAAGAAGCAAAATCAATCAATGATGAATTAAGCGTTGTTGAAGGTATGCAATTTGATAGAGGTTATTTAAGCCCATACTTTATCACAAATGCTGATAAAATGAATTGTGAATTAAGCAATCCATTAATTTTACTTTATGATAAAAAAATCACAAATCTAAAAGACATTTTACCTGTGCTTGAAACTGCACAAAAAAATGGTCGCCCACTTTTAATCATTGCTGAAGATATTGAAGGCGAAGCATTAGCAACTTTAGTTGTAAACAAATTAAGAGGAATTTTAAATATAGCTGCAGTTAAAGCTCCTGGTTTTGGCGATAGAAGAAAAGCAATGCTTGAAGATATTGCAATCTTAACAGGTGGAACGGTAATTTGCGAAGAAATGGGAAGAACACTTGAAAGTGCAAACGCAGCTGATTTAGGAAGTGCTAGCTCAATCGTAATTGATAAAGATAATACTACAATAGTAAATGGTGCAGGTAGCAAAGACGCAATTAATGCAAGAATTAATCAAATCAAAGCTCAAATTGCTGAAACTACAAGCGATTATGATAGAGAAAAATTACAAGAGCGTTTAGCAAAATTAAGTGGTGGTGTTGCTGTTATTAAAGTTGGTGCTGCAACTGAAACTGAAATGAAAGAGAAAAAAGACAGAGTTGATGATGCGCTAAGTGCAACTAAAGCTGCTGTTGAAGAAGGTATAGTAATTGGTGGTGGTGCTGCACTAATTCACGCTACAAATAGAATTAATCTAAATCTTGAAGGCGATGAGTTAATCGGTGCAAATATCGTTCGCCGTGCAATCAAAGCTCCAATTCGCCAAATTGCAGAAAATGCAGGATTTGATGCAGGAGTTATCGTAAATACAATTGAAACTTGCAAAGATGAAAATAAAGGATTTGATGCTGCAAGTGGCGAATATGTAGATATGTATGAAGCAGGAATAATTGACCCTGTTAAAGTTGAGCGTGTAGCATTACAAAATGCTGTAAGCGTTGCTTCAATGCTACTTACAACAGAAGCTACAATAAGCGATATTAAAGAAGATAAACCTGAAATGCCAATGGGTGGCGGTATGGGTGGTATGGGCGGAATGCCTGGTATGATGTAATACCACTTTTAAAAGCTCCAATTTTGGAGCTTTTTATTATTTAAATTCCTAAATTATTTTATTAACTTCATTTTATAAATCTAATTTAATCATATCTTTAAAAAACTATTTATTAAAAGAAATTTTAAGCTTATATTAAGAACCCCCCCCCATATAATAAAAGTTTAATTTATTTTAGGAGAACTTTTATGAAAAAGACAATGTTAAGTATTGTTGGTATTGGTTTTATGTTTGGTGCTTGTGCTAGTAATTCTTTAGAGCTTGATACTAAATTAAATAATAGTATTTTTATTGAACCAGTTGCTAAAAGCAAAAAAAGTATATTTGTATTTGCAAAAAATACTAGTGATTGTAATGTAAATATTGAATCAAAACTAATTGAAGGATTAAAAAATAAAGGCTATACAATATTAAATGAACCTACTAATGCTACTTTTATTGTAAGCACTAATATTGTTGAATGCTCTAAAAAAAGCGAAGAAGAATTAAAGCAAGATGCTTTAAAATCAATCAATCCAGCATTTGCTGCTTTTGCTAATAATAAAAGTTTTGCAAGTTCTATTATAAATAATATTACTGGCGAAGAATATACAATAGAATTAAAAGCTGATGTTAATATTAAGCAAAGAAGTGCAAATAAGGTAATCAATCAAAACAATAATTATGATATAAAAAATTCAAATTCATCTTTAAAATTACAAAACAATTCAAAATCTCAAAATTACGAAAGTGATTTCATTGAAAACTCAACAATAATTAATGCAAAAGCAAAACAAAGAAATATTAAGCTTGAAGAAGTATTACCTATACTTGAGAATGAAATGGCTAAGAAGATATATAATTTATTCTAATTTTTAAGGAATTTAAATCCTTTTTAAATTCCTTAATTCAGGTAAAACCTTATTTTTCTTGGTTTTCATTATTTTTTTTAATAAAAATTGTTGCTATGCAAACTAGCACAGCAAATAAAGAAAAAGCTTGTTCTAACACTTGCATTTGATATCCTTTCATATTGCAGGATATCAAAAGCAAAAAGTATTCCTAATCTTGTATTTTAAAATCATTAGGGTGGTCTAGTGCGTAGCGGAATTTTTCCATATCTATTTGTTTATTCCATATAGCAACTATTAAGCAAGCAACAGAGTTACCGCATAAGTTTCCACACGCTCTCATCTCACTCATAAACTTATCAACTCCTAATAAAACGGTGATTGTTGCAACAGGGATTAAATTATCTCCTAATGAGCTAAGAGTTCCTGCTAAAACGATAAAGCCACTTCCTGTTACTCCAACAGCACCTTTACTAGTAACCATTAATATAAGTAAAATTGTAATTTCTTGCCATAAGCTAATATCTATATTAAATGCTTGTGCTAAAAATATTACAGCCATAGCTAGATAAATATTTGTACAATCTAAGTTAAAGCTATATCCAGTAGGTAAAACTAAACCAACACAGCTTTTATCAATTCCTGCTTTTTCTAATTTTTTCATAAGTGGTAATAATGCACTCTCGCTTGAGCTTGTTGTAAATACGATTAATAATTCTTTAGCTATAAATCTAATGAATTTAAATATATTTACTTTAGCCACATAACAAATTATTCCTAAAACTCCAAATATAAATACACAACAAGCAGCAAGCATAACAAATAATAAATATCCCATATTTACAAGTGAGCTTAAGCCAAATTTTGATACTAGATAAGCCATAGCACCAAATGTAGCAAGTGGGCTAAAATACATAATTAAAGTAAGAATTTTAAATACAAATGATTGGAATACTTCTAAAGCTTTTTTGATATATTCTCTATCTTGCTCTTTTAAAGTTATTACAATAAATGCTGTAAATAATGCTATAAATAAAACTTGCAATGTTTTTCCATCTGTAAATGGGCTTACTAAATCTTGTGGAATTGCTCCTTTTAAAACTCCCCAAAAACTACTTTCACTACCTTGAGAAGCTTTTACATATTTATCAACACTTGACGCATCTAAAGCATTGATATCAAGATTCATACCAACTCCAGGTTGTAAAATTCTAGCCATAAATATACCTACTATTAGAGCAAGTGTGCTTACTACTTCAAAGTAAATTACAGCTTTAACACCAATTCCGCCGATTTTTTTAATATCTCCTAGTCCAACTATTCCTAGAATAATCATTACAAAAATGATAGGTCCAATTAAAAGCTTTAATGCTTTAATAAACATATCAATAAACACTTTAGACCAAATAGCTAGATTTTCTATTCCAAGTGCTTCTATTTTAATAGGAGGCATGGCTCCAACAACAATTCCTAGGATTAATCCTACAATAACCCAAAAAATAAGGCTTTTAAAATACCTGCTCATTTTTTTTCCTTTTTTAGATAATATTCACTCATAATAACCAAAAAAATATTTTTTTGATAATTTTTAATGATAAATTAGATAAAAAATGTTACGAATTTACACAAAGGATAAAATATGAATATAAATATCAATGCAAAAGATATAGATTTTGACAAACATTTAATAGTAGATATTAGAACTCAAGAAGAAATAGATGAATTTAGTTTAGAAGATACTTTACTTTATCCTATAGATTTTAATTCAGCTGATGAAGAAATTATCAAAAAAGACTTTGATGAGATTATTAAAAATAATTCTAAAACATTAGTAATTATGTGTAGAAGTGGAGCAAGAAGTGCATTTTTATGTGAGTTTTTAAATCAAAAAGAAAAAATCGCTCTTAATTTATCAGGTGGTATTATTGCAATGTGTCAAAATTACCCAGATAAAGTAAAAAATTAATTAAAATCATTACAATATGTAACATATTTGACTATTTATAATAATTATTATTAAAATAGTCAAATAATTACAATTTTTAAAAAATTCTTATTTTAAATTCTTTTTATCAAAATCAAACAAAGTCCGATACGATAAATGTTTTAAATATTTTAAAATTATTATTAATTACTTTAAAGTTTCAGTTTGATTTTGGCTTAACTTAGTAGCAACTTTTCTTTAACTTTTAAAAATAAAATGAAAATATTCATTATAAAAAGGACAATCAAAATGATACTTAAAAGAAATGGATTAAAAGAAGTTTTTAAACCTTATAAGATAGAAAATGCTATCAAAAAAGCTTATGCAAGTTGCAATAAAGAAGCTTCAAATTCTTTAATATCTTTAGTTATTAAAGAGTGTGAGAATAAAGACTTAGTAAGCGTTGAAGAAATACAAGACAAAATTGAAAAAACACTATTTAATGAAAAAGAATTTGAAGTATTGAAAAGCTTTATGCTTTATAGACACACTAGAAAACTTCGTCGTGAAAAAGACCTAGAATATGGCACTTATATTAACTGCT
The DNA here is from genome assembly GCF_020137645.1 of Campylobacter sp. RM12637. Classification (NCBI taxonomy): domain Bacteria; kingdom Pseudomonadati; phylum Campylobacterota; class Epsilonproteobacteria; order Campylobacterales; family Campylobacteraceae; genus Campylobacter; species Campylobacter sp. RM12637. Next base: position 69,801 of record NZ_JACGAV010000008.1, on the reverse strand, counting down.
CAAATACAATAAGCGAATATATAAACAAAAGCGATTGGAGAATTAATGCTAATTCAAACACAGGCTATTCTCACGCAGGACTTATAAATAATACTGCAGGAAAAGTTATTGCAAATTATTGGCTAGATAATGTCTATAGTGATGAAATGGGCTTAGCACATAGGAATGCTGATTTTCATATACACGATTTAGATTGTCTTAGTGGATATTGTGCGGGTTGGAGTTTAAGAGTATTATTAAATGAAGGATTTAATGGGGTAAGAAGTAGGGTTGAAAGCAAAGCTCCTAGGCATTTTAAAGAAGCTTTAGGGCAAATGGCTAATTTTTTGGGTATTTTACAAAGCGAATGGGCTGGGGCACAAGCATTTTCAAGCTTTGATACTTATCTTGCTCCTTATGTTTTTAAAGATAAATTGAGTGATTTAGAGATTAAAAAGGCTTTAATAAGTTTTGTTTATAACCTAAATGTTCCTGCTCGTTGGGGACAAAGTCCATTTACTAATATTACTTTAGACATAGTTTGTCCACAAGATTTAAAAAATCAATTTCCAACCACTAATGATATTCATTTTTTTAAGGGCATAAAAGATGATGAATTAGAGCAAAAGGCAAAAATGCGTGGCAAAAACTCACTAGAAGAGCTAACTTATGGTGATTTTGAAGAAGAAATGCAAAGAATTGTTAGGATATTTTATGAAGTTTTAAGCGAAGGCGATAAAAATCATCAGCCCTTTACCTTTCCAATCCCTACTATAAATCTTACTGAAGAATTTGACTGGGACAATGAAGTAGCCGATGCTATTTTTGAAAATACAGCAAAAATGGGCTCATCATATTTTCAAAATTTCTTAGGCTCACAATATAAATTAGATGAGTTTGGCAATAAAGTAGAAGATGAAAATGCTTATAAACCAAATGCGGTTCGCTCTATGTGTTGTAGGCTTCAGCTTGATTTAAGAGAATTGTTAAAGCGTGGCGGTGGACTTTTTGGAAGTGCTGAAATGACAGGAAGTATTGGCGTAGTTACTATCAATCTAGCTCGTTTGGGGTATTTGTATAAAGCAGATGAAAAGGGTCTTTATAAACGCTTAGATGAGTTATTAGTTTTAGCCCGTGATAGTCTTGAATTAAAAAGGGCTTTCATTCAAAAAATGTATGATAGGGGGCTTTATCCTTATACTAAAAGGTATTTGCCAAGTTTTAATAATCATTTTTCAACCATAGGGATAAATGGGGCTAATGAAATGCTTAGGAATTTTAGCAATGATGCTTATGATATAAGTTCAGAAATAGGAAAAGATTTTTGCATTAAATTAGTAAATTATATTAGAGAAAAAATTAAGCAATTTCAAAAAGAAACAGGTAATTTATATAATCTTGAAGCCACTCCAGCAGAAGGGACGACTTATCGTTTTGCTAAAGAAGATAAAAAAAGATTTAAAGATATTATCCAAGCAGGAAATGGCGATGAGATTTATTATACAAATAGCACTCAACTACCTGTAAATTACACTGATGATCCATTTTTTGCACTCAATATGCAAGATGATTTGCAGTGTGCTTATACGGGTGGAACCGTTCTTCATCTTTATATGAAAGAAAGATTAGAAAACAAAGAAATTTGTAAAAGATTGGTTAAAAAAATAGCGAATAATTATCGTTTGCCATATTTTACAATAACGCCTGTTTTTAGCGTATGTCCAATACATGGATATATTGCAGGAGAGCATGAGTATTGCCCTAAATGTGATGAATTATTAAAGGAGAAAGAATGAAAAATAATGAAAAAAGAACAAAATGTATGGTTTATACTAGAGTAATGGGTTATCACAGACCCGTAGAAAGCTTTAATCTAGGCAAAAAAGGCGAACATAAAGAAAGGAAAATGTTTGTTATCAAATGATTTATGATATTACCCCTTTTAGTGTGATTGATTATCCTAATTATATCTCTTGCATAGTGTGGATTGCAGGTTGTAATTTAAGGTGTAAATATTGCTATAACGAGCATATTATCAATGGTTTTTCTAATGTAAGTAAAAATCAATTAAAAAGCTTTTTAGAAAGTAGAGTAGGTTTGGTTGATGGGGTTGTTTTTAGTGGTGGAGAATGCACTAATTCTGCTAATTTATTAGATTATATAAAATTAGCAAAAAGCTTAGGTTATTTAATTAAAATTGATAGCAATGGCTCAAATCCTAAGGTAATTAAAAATATTTTAGAAAATGATTTAGCAAATTATTTTGCTATTGATTTTAAAGCTCCTAAAGAGAAATTAAAAGCTCTTACGGGGCTTGATTATTTTGATGAGTTTGATAAGACTTTAGATATTTTGCTAGATTTTAAAGCAGAATTTGAAATAAGAACTACTTGGCATTTTGATTTGCTTAGTGTTGATGAAGTGCTTAAGATGAATGAGTATTTAAGAAAAAAAGGTTATAAAAATAAATATTATTTGCAAAAATTCCTAGAAGTGCCAAATATTGCTAATCTAAAGCAAAGCATTAAAACGATTGATTTTGATAGACTTAATGATGATTTTGTGTTAAGGAATTTTAATTAAATAAAATTTAGGAATTAAATTCCTAAATCAAAGTGCGTAGCTGCTTTCAAATAATCTTCTATACCAAGGAAGTCTTGGTTTTATATATTTAATATCATTTAAATCACTATCTTTAATCTTTTTATCATAGATTTCTTCGCTTATATCATGCCCCATTCTTCTATATAAATTCCTAATATCAGTATCTAGCATAATTTGAGTAAGATTTAATTTAGTCTTAATGCTATTTACTAAAGGCGTATATTTTGAATTTTTATAAGTAGATAAGAAAATATCAGCATCTTTAATTGAATCTAAAAGTAAATATTGATTTCTATTAGGCAATGAAAAAGCATAAAAATTATTTCTAATTTTAAGGTAATTTAGCCATTCGTAATTTTGGCTATTACCATATAGCTTTATATATTCATCTATGTAATAATTTGCTAACAAATACTCGTGCTCATTTGCGTGTGCTTGTGATAAAATTAGCATAGCACTTGCTAAAAGTGGGCTATTTATATGCTCGCTATACAAAGATATATAATCACTATCTGCTTTTTCTAAATCATTCTTTTTTACACTTTCAATGATTTTTTCTAACCAAGCACTATCGCTTAAATTATAATCATCAAACATATCTTTTTTATTGCTAGCACAAGCGCTAAAAAATATCGTTAAAATTAGTAAAAAAATATTAAGTTTTTTCATTTATTTTCCTTTAAAAAGGCGATTATAAGTTCTAATGTTAAATATTTATTATATACTTAGGATATTTTTTTAAAGGAGAAATAATGATATTTGAAGTTAAGTTTCCTATATTAGGTTTTGAAGATACTACAAAAGTAGAGTTAGAAAAAATGTATGATTGTTTCGCGAGATTAAAGAGTGTTGATGGTAGAGGTTTTACATTTACTATGCTAAATCCTTATGCTATTTGTAAAGAATACGAATTTGATATGCCACTTTCTTACAAAGCTTTACTTGAAGTTACAGCTAGTTCAAATATTGAAATTTATAATATTTTGATTTTAAATAAAAGCGTTGAAGAATCTACTATAAATATGTTAGCTCCAGTGATTTTAAACCACGATAATAACACTATGGCACAAATTATTTTAGACCCAACTCAATATCCATTCTATCATCCAACAGAAAAGATTAAAAATTTCTTACAACAAAATATGAATGAACTAAAGCAATGAATGAAAATATTTATATCCTTGGCAATGGCAAAATGGCGAAAGCTATTGCTAAAGGATTAGAGAATTCAAATTTTAATGTGGTTTTTGTAGTAAGAAATAAATTAAATGTAGGTATTAAAAATTGTATTTCTTATGAAGAATTTGATATTACTAATAAGATTTGTATTTTATGCTTTAAGCCATATAATTTAGATGAAGTTAGTAAAAAATTTTTAGGTAAAACTGCAAAAATTATCATTAGTCCTTTAGCAGGAATTAGTATTGATAGTTTAAAAGTAATTGCATCTGAATATTATTTAAAAATTATGCCAAATATTGCTGCTGAATACAATAAATCTTGCACTACTTATGTAGGAGATAAAACTCATAAATATTTTGATTTAGCTTTAAATATTATTAAAGGTTTTGGGGTAGCAATAGAATGTGAGAATGAAAATGAGCTTAATTTAGCTATGGCCATTAATGGTTGTGCCCCTGCGTTTTTAGCGTTAGTTGCTGAAGCTTTAGCTAATGGTGGAGTTAGTATAGGGCTTAAAAACGATAAATCTTATGAGTTGGTAAAATCATTATTTGCTAGTTTTGAGAGTTTAATTGCTAATAATCATCCAGCATTAATTAAAGAAGGTGTATGCTCTCCAGCTGGAGTTAGTATAAAAGGTGTTAATGTTTTAGAAGATGAAGCTGTTAGAAGTGCTTTTATAAAAGCTATAAAAGCTAGTGCAAATAAAAATTAATTTACACACCTAAAAAAGGTGTGTAAAGCTTATTCAATATCAGGTGATTTTGTAATTCTATTTCTTATATCTCTTCTTACTATTTCCATTCCCCATAGCCATACAATATGTCCAAATATTTCTGATAAATGTTCATCAAATGGAATTTGTGATAAAGGTGGAACTTGTGCTATTAAAGGCATTACAATTACATGCGCGAATAAATATACGAAGAATCCAAATACAGCACCTTGCCACATTTTAATACGAGGCCAAATTTCTGCAATCATACAATACATAACACCAAATACAATTGAAAATCCAACATGAACAATGAAAATTGATAAAGGCATATCCATACCTGAAAACATATAAGTAAAATCAGTAGGCATACCAATTTGTTCTAAAAATATTTTAGGTGGAGTTGTTCTTTCTAATGCATCAAGAGGCCAAACAAAATTAGGATTTCTTGGTGGAAATGGCACTTCCCAGCCCCATTTAACAATAGCACCGAATATTCCAGCTAGAATTCCAATCCAAAAAGATAAAGCCAAACGCCTATCGCTAGGTTTTGTAAAAGTCATAAAATCTCCTTAAAAATAAATTAAAACTGAATTATACTAACTAATATTAATAATTAAATAAAATATATTATCTTTTAATAATATTTATTAATTAATTACCTAAATTATTAATTTTATTTGAATAAATTAATATTGTTTTTCATACTATTAATTTAAACAAATATATATTTTTTATATATTATTTTATAAAATTTTAAAAGTATTATTTTAAATTATTTATAAATAATATATAGATAATTATTTTAAGTATATGTTATAAATTAGAAAAGTATAGTGGTAGTATTTATAAAATAATGATAAGGTTTGTAGTATTAAATTTATAATATATGCTTTTTATTGGTAATAAAGGCTTTTTTATTTCAAGTGTTGCAATTACTCTTATATTTATTTAAACTTATGGTATAAAGCTTTAATTTATATGCTAATAATTACAATATTATTTTCTCTATCTTGGTTACATTTAATAATCATAGTCTTATCCGTGAATATTTAAGATTATTGATAATTGCAAGTTTAGTTAATTGGAAATGACATATTTAAACATTTTAGAATTAAAATACATAAATTATACTGCATTAGCATTTGCAATTTTAGTATACAAATCAATATATTAAGCTTAAAATTAGTGCTTAAATACGATTAAATATATTAGAATTAATATTTTAAAATATTAAGAGAATTTTTTAATAGTAGTTAATAAAGAGAATGCAAAATAACTTATACATCTAGTTAAATTATTAGATTGGTTATAATTTGTTCTCACATAAATATAGCAGAAACGCTTTCTTTGTGCCTTTTATATTTTATGCTTTATCACTCGCTATTTATTTATGATTGTTTCTTAGTAATTTTTTAAATATTTTAAGTCTTATTATATGTTTTTATAAGTAAAGATAAAAATATATAATAATTATAAAAAATACTTTAGAAGCTTAAATATATTTTCAAATAAATATTAAGTGGTGTCCCCAACAGGATTTGAACCTGTGGCCTTAGAATTAGGAATTCTACGCTCTATCCAGCTGAGCTATGAGGACTAAAAGATTTGATTATTATTTTTTGAAGAACTAGGGATTTTAATCCCTAGTTTAGATATTACATATTTCTTTTTTTGATGATTTCTTCAGAAACATTTCTTGGAACTTCACTATAGTGGTCAAATTCCATTGAATATGTAGCACGACCTTGTGTTTGGCTTCTTAAGTCAGTTGAATATCCAAACATTTCAGCAAGTGGGCAGAATGCTGCGATGATTTTATTTCCACCACGCTCATCCATACTATTTACTTGACCACGGCGTTTATTTAAATCTCCAATTACATCACCCATATAATCTTCAGGTGTTTCAACTTCAACTTTCATAATAGGTTCAAGTATTACAGCACCAGCTTTTCTAGCACCTTCTTTAAAGCCCATTGAGGCAGCTAATTTAAATGCCATTTCGCTTGAGTCAACTTCGTGATAACTTCCATCAAATAGTGTAACTTTTACGTCTTCTACAGGATATCCAGCTAAAACACCATTTTGTAATGCTTCTTGAATACCTTTATCAACTGCAGGAATATATTCTTTTGGAACAACCCCACCTTTAATATCATTAACGAATTCGTATCCTTTACCTGGCTCAAGTGGTTCAAGGCGTAAGAATACATGTCCATATTGACCACGACCACCAGATTGTTTTGCATATTTGTATTCTTGCTCAACGCTTTGGCGGATTGTTTCACGATAAGCAACTTGTGGCTTACCTACTTCAGCATCAACTTTAAATTCTCTAAGCATTCTATCTACGATAATTTCAAGGTGTAATTCACCCATACCTGAAATAATAGTTTGTCCGCTTTCTTCATCAGTTGAAACTCTAAAGCTTGGATCTTCTTGTGCAAGTTTATTAAGTGCGATACCCATTTTTTCTTGATCAGCTTTAGTTTTTGGCTCAACTGCAACACTAATAACAGGATCAGGGAAATCCATTTTTTCTAAAATTACTTTATCTTTTTCACTTGCTAAAGTATCACCTGTTAGTGTATCTTTTAGACCTACGATAGCACCAATTTCTCCAGCATAAAGTTCTTTAATTTCCTCACGCTTGTTTGAGTGCATTTTTAATAAACGACCAATTCTTTCTTTTTTATCTTTTGTTGCATTGTAAGCATAACTACCACTTTCAAGTTTTCCACGATAAACACGAACGAAAGTAAGTTGTCCAACGAATGGGTCAGTCATAATTTTGAATGCTAATCCTGCAAATTCGCCATCATCAGTTGATTTAACACTTGTTTCTGTGCCGTCTTCATATTGACCACGAATATCTGCAACTTCATCAGGAGCTGGTAAATATTTTACAACAGCATCTAGTAGTGGTTGAACACCTTTGTTTTTGAATGCAGTTCCGCAGCACATAGGAATAATTGATAAATCAAGGCAACCTTTTTTGATACCTTTGTAGATTTCATCGTTTGTTAATTCTTCTCCACCTAGGTATTTATCCATTAGTTCTTCACTAGTTTCAGCAACTGCTTCTACTAATTTTGTTCTATATTCTTCAGCTTTTTCTTTTAAGTCAGCTGGAATTTCAATTTCTGTATAATCTGTTGGTTTTTTATCATCATCCCAAACATAAGCAACCATTTTTACTAAATCAACTACACCACGGAATGTGTCTTCAGCACCAATTGGAATTTGAATTGGAACTGGATTAGCTTTTAAACGATTTTTAATTTGTGCTTCAACATTATAAAAATTTGCTCCAACTCTATCCATTTTATTTACGAATACTATTCTTGGAACATGATATTTATTTGCTTGTCTCCATACGGTTTCACTTTGTGGTTGAACTCCACCAACAGAACAAAATACTGATACAGCACCATCTAAAACCCTCATTGAACGCTCAACTTCAATAGTAAAGTCAACGTGGCCTGGGGTGTCAATTAGGTTGATTTGGTGGTCTTTCCAAAAGCAAGTTGTAGCAGCTGAAGTAATTGTAATACCACGCTCTTTTTCTTGCTCCATCCAGTCCATTGTAGCTGTACCTTCGTGAGTTTCACCAATTTTATGACTCATACCAGTAAAGAATAAAATTCTTTCTGATGTTGTAGTTTTACCTGCGTCAATGTGCGCAGCAATACCAATATTTCTAACACGAGATAAAGGAGTTTGTCTTGCCATTTTAACTCCTTTTTACCATCTATAATGTGCAAATGCTTTGTTTGCTTCTGCCATTTTGTAAGTATCTTCTTTTTTCTTGAATGCTGCACCTTTGCTATTTGCTGCATCCATTAACTCACCTGCTAATTTTTCAATCATTGTTCTTTCGCTTCTTTTTCTAGCGTTTAGAATAATCCAGCGAATTGCTAGTGCTTGTTGGCGAACAGGGCGAACTTCAACAGGAACTTGATAAGTTGCACCACCAACACGGCGTGCTTTAATTTCTAAAACAGGTTTTACATTTTCAATAGCATCATTAAATATATCTATACCTTTAACTTCGCTATTTTTAGACGATATTAAATCAATCGCACCATATAAAATTTCAGTAGCAACAGATTTTTTACCATCATACATTAATGAATTAATAAATTTTGTAATTACTTTACTACCATAAATAGGATCAGCTAGAACTTCTCTAACTTGTGCTCTTCTTCTTCTCATTTTTTCCTCTTCAACTTTAAATTATAATTTACTCAAATTATGCCGCATATCTAAGCTGCAAATCTGTGAAACTCGTTTTTATTTTTTGCCTTTTGTAGGAGCTGCTGCTTGACCTGGCTTTGGTCTTTTTGTTCCATATTTTGATCTTGAAACTGTTCTCTTTGCAACACCTGCAGTATCTAAAGCACCACGAACGATGTGATACTTAACACCTGGTAAGTCTTTAACCCTTCCGCCACGCACTAAAACGATGCTGTGTTCTTGTAGGTTGTGTCCTTCACCACCAATATAACTAATAACTTCAAATCCTGTTGTTAATCTAACTTTTGCAACTTTTCTTAACGCTGAGTTAGGTTTTTTAGGAGTTGTAGTATAAACTCTTGTACAAACGCCACGTCTTTGTGGGCAATCTTTTAACGCTGGTGATTTTGATTTAACAATCACTTTTTTGCGTTCTTTTCTAACCAATTGATTTATGGTAGGCACGTTTCATCCTTTCAAAAAATTTATTAAAAAGTCGTGATTATATAATATTTTTCTTAAAAAAGTTTTAATACTTTTAACCTTAATTGAGAACAAGAAATAATTAAGTTTTTTTCACTATCATTTACGAATTATTTTTTAGTAAATCCAAAAAAATTTTGAAAGGAATTAAAATGTCTAGTTCAGATGTGGATATTCAGTATTTCGGCATTTTAGCAATGTTAGTTATTGCTACAGGCTTATTTTTTGGACTAGTTTTTTTAGCAAAAACAATAGGAAATTCTTTAGCTAGAAAAAATAGAAAAAAATTAGGCTTAGGACCTTATGAGTGCGGACCTTTACCGCAAAAACAAGCAGTTAAAATAAATTCACAATTTTTTATTTTTGCTTTAATTTTTATCTTGTTTGATATAGAAGTTGTTTTTATGTATCCTTGGGCTTTAATGTATAAGCAATTAGGACTTTTTGCATTGATTGAAATGGTTTGTTTTTTTGTTTTACTTTTAGTTGGTTTTATCTATGCGTATAAAAAAGGAGCGTTACAATGGCAGAGCATCAATTAAACACAAATGGAATGCCAATAGCTTTAACTTCGGTAGATAAGTTAGTTGGTTGGGGTCAAAGTAACTCTTTATGGGCATTTTCTTATGGTCTTGCTTGTTGTGCTATTGAGATGATGGCTGGTGGTGGTTCAAGGTATGATTTTGATAGATTTGGAACTATTTTTAGAGCAAGTCCAAGACATAGCGATGTAATGCTTGTAGCTGGAACTCTTAGTAAAAAACATGCAGAATTTACAAGAAGATTATACGATATGATGCCTGATCCAAAGTGGGTTATATCTGTTGGTAGTTGTGCAAACACTGGTGGTATGTTTAATACTTATTCAACAGTTCAAGGTGTTGATAGGATAGTTCCTGTTGATATTTATGTTCCTGGTTGCGCTCCACGCCCTGAAAGTTTTCAGTTTGCTTTAATGATACTTCAAAAGAAAATTAGAAAAGAAAAAATATCTAAAAAAATAGCAGCAAAAAGGTTGGTGTAATGAGAGAATATAAAGACAAGATTAATGCGCAAAAGCAAGACTACTACAAAGATAGATTTTATCACGCACCACAAACTACTAAAATTGATATAAAAGGTAGTGAATTTGAATATTTATTTGATGAGTTTAATAATAATTTTTCTGTTTTAAATTCTTTTATTGAGCTTGATATTGCAGTTTTTATAATCAATAAAGAAGATAATTTAAAGGCTTTAAGAAAGGCTAAAGATTTAGGTTTTACAACTTTTACTGAATTGATTTGTTCTGATTATTTAGCTAAAGATAATTCTTATGAAGTTCAATATCTTTTATTAAATATGAATAAAAAACAAAGGCTTAGAATAGTTACAACCTGTAAGGCAGATGAAACTATTGAAAGTGGAGTTTGTGTATTTAAGGGTTTAAATTGGTCTGAAAGAGAAGCTTATGATATGTTAGGTGTAAATTTTATTAATCACCCTAATTTAAAAAGACTATTAATGCCTGATGATTGGTTTGATTATCCACTTAAAAAATCTTATCCTTTAGAAGGAGATGAATTTGCCAAATGGTATGAAATAGATAGAATTTTTGGTAAGGAATATCGTGAAGTTGTAGGGCCTGAAAATCGTGATTCAGGAAGAGTTGATTGTAATGATACAAATAATTTTTCTAGAATTTATCATGAAGTTCCAAAAGGAGCTGAGCCTATTAGTATTGCTTATAAACAAGAATATCAAGAAGATGAAGGCGTAATGTTTGTTAAGAAAGTTAAGCGTGCTGATTCAAAATTCATAGAAGGAAGAAGATAATGCAAATACCATCAAAGTTAAAACCTTATTATGAAAATGTAGCCTTTAGTAAAGAAGATGGCAGAATGATTATAAATCTTGGTCCTCAGCACCCAAGCTCACACGGAAACTTAAGATTAGTGTTAGAGCTTGATGGGGAAAAAGTAGTTAAATGCACTCCAATGATTGGTTATATGCATCGTGGTATGGAAAAAATGGCTGAAAATATGATTTATCAAGAATTTATTCCAACTACTGATAGAATGGATTATGTAGCAGCAAGTGCAAATAACTATGCTTATGTAGCAGCTGTTGAGAAGCTTTGTGGTTTAGAAATTCCCAGAAGAGCTCAAATCATTAGAATGATGTTATTAGAATTAAATAGACTTGCTAGTCATTTATTATGGCTTGCAACTCACGCACTTGATATTGGAGCAATGACTGTATTTTTATATTGCTTTAGAGAGCGTGAATATGTTATGGATTTAATAGAAAAATATTGTGGTGCAAGACTTACACATTCATCTATGAGAATAGGTGGTGCAATGCTTGATTTACCAGCTAATTTCACTCAAGAATTATTAGCATTTTGTGATAAATTCTTAAACGATGTAAAAGATTATGAAACCTTACTTGATGATAATAGAATTTGGCGTCTTAGAACAGAAGGCGTTGGGGTTGTTACAAAAGAACAAGCATTAAGCTGGGGTTGTAGCGGCGTAATGCTTCGTGGAAGTGGAATTGAATGGGATATTAGAAAAGAAGAACCATATTTACTTTATAATGAAGTTCAATTTGGTGTTCCTTTTGCAAACCAAGGAGATACTTACGCAAGATATAAATGCTATATGCAAGAGTTTCGTGAGAGTGTAAAAATACTTAGACAATTAGTGCCTATGTATAGAGAGAGTTCTCCTGAATTAATTTGCAACAATAAAGAATTTGTAAGTGCAAGTAAAGAACAAATTATGACCCAAAATTATTCTTTAATGCAGCATTTCGTATTAGTTACTCAAGGTCTTCGCCCACCTGTTGGAGATGTATATGTGCCAACAGAAAGTCCTAAAGGAGAGCTTGGATATTTTATTAAAAGTGATGGTTCAACTAGACCTTATCGTCTTAAAGCTAGAACTCCTAGTTTTTGGCATTGTTCGTTTTATGAAGAGCTTTTGGTTGGAACATATGTGGCTGATGTTGTGGCTATTATGGGTTCAACAAATATTGTTTTAGGGGAGATTGATAGATGAGAAGAATTGACCTTAGAAAAAGTAAAGATTTATTTGCTGATTTAAAAACTCATATTGATAATGCTAAAGCTAATGAAGTTTTGGTTGTTTTATTTGAAATCGGAGATTTTTCTAATATTGATAAATCTTATGAATTTGTAGCTAATAATAATTGTAAGATGATGAACTCACTTAAGTTTAATCAAAGTGATTGGACTATAGTTATTAAAAAGGAAGCAAAATGAAAATATTAAGCTTCTTAAATTATGCAAGTAAAGAAGTCTTAAGTCATTTTAGCCAAGATGAGATAGTAAATATCGGTAGTTTTTACGATGAGAGATTAAAACAAAAATTTTATAAATGCGAACTAGGAACCGAAAGCTATGTTTTAGCATTGTTTTGCACTATGCTTAATTTAAGCGAATTTGATATAGGCGAACTTAGTGCTGAGAGTTGTTTTGGAGAAGAAGAAGCTAGTGAGATTTTAGAATTTTTAAAGAGTGCTGATTTAATTTTATTAGATAGTAATTTGCTTTATCATAAAGACAAAAGTATATATTATTTTGCAAGTAAATTGGCTAAACATTTTGATTTAAAACTTATGTTTGATTATGAATTAAAAGATGTTGAGTTGGTTGAATTAGATGATAATAATGGGCTTATTTTATATGAATGTTTAGATAATGATGATTTTATAGTAAGTCCAGCTTTTGCAAATCTTGCAAAAATTAAAGAATTTGATTTAGTAGAAATTAAAACAAAAACTAAAACATTAAAAAAGAAAGTAAAAATTGATAATAGTTTAAAAGGATTATTTGCATTAAGTAAAAAAGATAATGCTTATGCGTTTAGTCCTTGTGTGGTTAAAGGAGTAAGCAATGAAAATTAACATTAATGGTAAAGAATGCTTAGCTAATGATGGCGATTATGTTTTACAAGTTGCTCGTGCTAATGATATTTTCATACCTGCAATTTGCTATTTAAATGATTGCAGCCCAACTTTAGCTTGTAGAATGTGTATGGTTGAAATTGATGGCAAACGCTCATACGCTTGTAATACTAAAGTAAAAGATGGAATGCAGGTATTAAGCAATACTAAAGAATTATGGGACGAAAGAAATGCTATTATGCAAACTTATTGCATAAATCACCCATTACAATGTGGAGTTTGTGATAAAAGTGGAGAATGTGAATTACAGAATTTCACGCATAAAGCACAAGTAGATACTCAAAATCATTGGATAAAAGAAATAGATAGAAGACATCAAGATTGGGGTGCTTTACAATATGACCCAAGTCTTTGTATAGTTTGTGAAAGATGTATTACCGTATGTAAGGACAAAATCGGAGATAGTGAGTTAAAAACTATAGCTCGTGGTGGAGATGCGCCTGATAAAGATTTTAAAGATACTATGAGTAAAGATGCTTATGCAGTTTGGACAAAATTTCAAAAATCACTAATAGCTCCACAAAATGGAACGACTTTAGATTGTCAAGAATGTGCTGAGTGTGTTAGTGTTTGTCCGACTGGTGCAATTATTAATAAGAATTTTCAATATCGCTCAAATGCTTGGGAACTTACTCGCATACCTGCTAGTAATCCACATAGTAGTGATTGTGAGCTTATGTATTATGATGTTAAACAAAGAAGTATTAAAGATAATACTAAGATGGTTTATAGAGTTTCAAATGATTTTCATTTTACTACTTTAAATAAGGCTGCAAGATTTGCTTATGATATAGCAAGTGATTGTAAAGGTAAAGATGAAGTAGAGTTTAATCGCTTAGTATCGTTATTTAAAGATAATAAAATTAAAAATGTGAAATTTAATAGCTATATAACAAATGAAGAAGCATATATTTTAGAATTACTTAGACAAAAATATGGCTTTAATTTAGTAAATAATGAAGCTTTATGTTTTCAAGATTTCTTAAAGACTTTTTGCGCTCATTCAGGTAGTTTTTATAATGCAAGTAGTGATGATGTTAAAAAATCTGATTTTATCGTAATTGCAGGAAGTTTTTTAAGACACGATAATCCTACTTTATCTTATAAGGTAAATAATGCAATTGTTATGAATAAGGGTGCTGGACTTTATTTTCATCCTATTAAAGATACAAAATTTTCAAAAATTGCTAAGAATTTCGTAAGTGTAAATTGTGATTATGGTAAAGAAGCTCAAGTTTTAGAATTTATTTTACAATATTTTGCAAAAGACTTGCCGCAGGATTTAGCATATATCAAAGACGCTTTTTATGAAGAACAAATTGAAGTAGAAGTTAAAAGTAAAGATGCTGAAGGCAATGAGATTAAAGAGAAAAAGCAAGAAACAATCAAAAAATCAAGCCTAGCTAAAGAATTAGGATTTGATGAAGATAAATTAAAAGATTTATTACTTAAAAAAGCTAATTTTACTTTAATTATCGGAAATGATTATTTTTACCATGAAAATGCAAAATATTTAGCGTATTTACTTGCAAATATTCAAAAATTAACTGATTTTAAAGTTATGTTAATCCCACCACGCACTAATACTTTAGGTGTAAGTTTATTATGCAAATTAAGTAAAGCTAGTGATGGTTTTACGCTAGGATATAATGAGCGTGGAGATTTCTCATTCTCAAATGATGAGCATAATAATCTTGCTAGTTCAAATCTACTTGAGCAAGAAGGAACATTTGTAAATTATGATAAAAGGCTTGTTCCTACGAATGCTGCACTTAAATTTAAAGGATATTATTTAAATGATTTAGCAAATGCTCTTGGATTAGATGCACTTTATACGATTGAATATACAGAGCAATTACCTAAAGATAAAGGCTTTTTAAATATTGCTTTTGATGATTTGACAAATCATTATGATAATGCAGGAAATAATCATCGTGGGTATTTAATTGATACTTGTGAGTTTGTAAAGAATTTAAAACAAGATAATCAAATTCCACAAAATATAAAATCAACTTGCGAATGTAAAAAAGATGATATTGTAATACTTGCAAATCCAATTGGAAATCTATCAAAATATACTAATAAATCAAGCTTTTTTAACGAATGTGCTTCACTTTACGCAAGTAAAGATTATCTAGCTAAACATAATTTAAAAGAAAATTCTATGGTTAAGATTTATGATGATAAAGATGAAATTATTATAAAAGTAGTTTTAGATAAGAATATTGAAAATGGTGCTTATTTACCTACTTTTGATGATAAGATTAATCCTTATAAATTCTTTAAAACAAGACGCTATTATGCGTTAAATATAAAGGAAATTAGCTATGAGTGAGACTATGTTTTTTATAATCGTTACGCTGATTAAATGTCTTTTAGTAATTGCAATTTTTGCTTCATTAGCTGGATTTGCAACTTATTTAGAAAGAAAGGTTTTAGGTTATGTTCATAGAAGACTTGGGCCTGATATGGTAGGACCTGCTGGTGTTTTACAAATTGTTCCTGATATGATTAAATTATTTACAAAAGAAGATTTAAT
Source organism: Campylobacter sp. RM12637 (assembly GCF_020137645.1). Lineage (NCBI taxonomy): Bacteria > Pseudomonadati > Campylobacterota > Epsilonproteobacteria > Campylobacterales > Campylobacteraceae > Campylobacter > Campylobacter sp. RM12637. The sequence goes on along the minus strand of NZ_JACGAV010000008.1, from coordinate 54,092 downwards.
CCCATATATGACAAATAGTAAAGTATTTAAAGTAGCTCCTTTAGTATCAGCAATTTGTGCTTTTATGGCTTTTGCTGCTGTGCCGATTTTTCCTGAATTTACATTATTTGGGCATACGATAAAACCAATTATTGCTGATGTAAATATAGCGGTTTTATACATTGCTGGATGCTCATCACTTTGTGCTTATGCTATATTTTTAGGTGGTATGTCAAGTTCTAGTAAATATCCTTTAATAGGTGGTGCTAGGGGGCTTGTTACTATCATATCTTATGAAGGCGTTAGTGGTCTTTGCTTATTAGCTGTTGTTTTATTAACTGGTTCTATGAGCTTAGTTGATATTAACGCTTATCAAGAAGGTGGAATTTTATCTTGGTTAGTATTTAAACAACCAATTGCATTTATTTTATTTACAATAGCAATTTTTATTGAAACAAATAGAACTCCTTTATGTCTAGCAGAAAACGACCCTGAATTAGTTGCAGGTTATGGCACTGAATATAGTGGTCTTCGCTGGGGAATGTTTTTTATAGGCGAATATGCTAGTATGATTTTAGGCTCAATTTTGATTACTTTATTGTTTTTAGGTGGATATAACGATTTTTATTTCATACCAGGCGCTATTGCTATGATTTTAAAAATATGCTTTGTATTTTCTTGGTATTTTTGGGCTAGGGGGACTTTCCCACATTTAAGGGCTGATCAAGTTATGAGAATGAGCTATTTGATATTATTACCTGTTGCTGGTGCTAATTTAATCATAACTGCGTTATTGGCTTTATAAGGAGAATATATGAAAAAGTATTATGTAGTAGATGAAAAAAGAAAATTAATTCTTACTCCTTATGAAAAATTTATAAGAAGTGTTAAAAGATGTTTAAATACTGATTTAATCAGCGGTTTAGCATTTATAATTAATGAAACCTTAAAAAGGGGTAATTCAGCAACTATTAAATATCCAATGGAAAAAATCAAATTAGATAATCGTTATCGTGCTGTGCATAGATTGCAAAGATTTATTGAAAGCGAAAATGAACGCTGTATTGGTTGTGGGTTGTGTGAAAAAATTTGTATTTCAAATTGTATTAGAATGGAGACAAAATTAGGCGATGATGGTAGAAAATTAGTAAGTAATTATTCTATTAATCTTGGTCGTTGTATTTATTGTGGATTTTGTGCTGAGGTTTGTCCTGAACTTGCTATTGTGCATGGTGTTGAATATGAAAATGCAGCAGAGCAAAGGTCATATTTTGCACATAAAAAAGATATATTAACTCCAATTGATAATCTAATTAATCAAGTTGAATTTGAAGGTGCTGGAAGTTTAAGAGCTGATGCTGATGACTTTGTAAAAGTTACGCCAAATTATTATGATGTAATGAAGGCAAGAGAAAGTGAAGCTTCAGTTTCAAATTCTAGCGATACAAAAGAAGATAAAACGAATAAAGAGGCAAAAGATGTTTGAGTTAATTATATTTTATATTTTCGCTGCTTTAGTTGCGGGATTTTTTATAATTGCGGTAAGTTCTAAAAATATTTTATATTCTCTTAGCTCTCTTGCTTGCGGAATGGTATTTTTAAGCGCTCATTATTTTTTATTAGGAGCAGAGTTTTTGGGTGCTGCTCAAATTATAGTATATAGTGGGGCTGTTTTAGGGCTTTATAGTTTTGCTATGATGTTTTTTGATTTAAGCAAAGAATTAAAAGAAAAGCTAAAACATAAAAAAACTTTTTTTAGTTTAAGTATTTTAGCGAGTGTTCTTATGATAATTATGACTTTAGGATTTAAGTTAAATTTATCTCAATCAAGTTTATTGGTTAGCGAAGAGCTTGAAAATACTCGTAGTTTAGGGATTATTTTATTTACAAAATACCTTTTAGCTTTTGAGATAGTTGCAGTGGTTTTACTAATGGTAATAATAGCAGCTATTGTGCTAGTAGCAAAGAAGATAAAGGAAGAACAATGAATTATTTATTATTATCAATTGTATTGTTTTTGATTGGTTTAGTAGGAGTATTAAAAAGACAGAATTTAATAATGTTTTTTATATCTACTGAAATAATGTTAAATGCTGCAAATTTAGCTTTTGTAGCAATTTCAAAAATGCACAATGCTTTAGATGGGCAAGTTTTTGCTATTTTTATTATGGCAATAGCAGCTTGCGAAGTAGCTATTGGGCTTAGCTTTTGTGTGATTAAATATAGACGCGATAAAAGTCTAGATTTTGGAGAGTGCAAATGAGTTTATTATGTGTTTTATTTTTACCATTATTAAGTGCAATTTTTGCAGGAATTTATTCTTTTTCTCCAAAAAATAAAGTAATAGGTTATTTTTGTTCTTATTTAATGCTTTTAGCTTGTATTTTTGCTTTTATATCTTTATATTATTTAGCAGATAAGAATTTGTATATTAGTTTGGGTCATTGGATAGGAATTTTAAATGTTAATTTCGGCTTTTTAATAGATTCTGTTAGCCTTACTATGATGTGCGTTGTAACATTAGTTGCTACTTGTGTGCATTTTTATAGTATTTATTATATGGAACACGATGAAGGCTTTAATAAATTCTTTGCATTTTTAGGCTTGTTCGTATTTTGTATGCTAATTTTAGTAATGAGTGATAATTTCTTATTATTATTTGTTGGATGGGAAGGCGTTGGTCTATGCTCTTGGTTATTAATCGGCTTTTGGTATCAAAATGAAAAATTCTCATTAGCAGCAAATGAAGCTTTTATTATGAATAGAATAAGCGATTTTGCAATGCTTTTAGGAATATTTTTAATATATTTTAATTTCGGAACTTTAAGCTATAAAGAAGTATTTGCTATATTAAGCTTTCACGAAATGTTAAATCCTAATTTATTAACTTTAATTGCTGCTTTATTATTTGTTGGTGCTATGGGTAAATCAGCTCAATTTCCATTCCATACTTGGCTAGCAAATGCGATGGCAGGTCCAACACCAGTTTCAGCATTAATCCACGCTGCTACGATGGTAACTGCTGGTGTTTATTTGGTAATTCGCTCTCACGATTTATTTTCGCAAGTTCCAAATGTAAGTTATTTTATAGCTTGTTTAGGTGCTTTTGTAGCTTTATTTGCTGCTTCAATGGCAATTGCTGCAAAAGATTTAAAAAGAATTGTGGCATTTTCTACACTTTCTCAACTTGGATATATGTTCGTAGCTTGTGGTTTAGGAGCTTATAAAATAGCATTATTTCATTTAGTAACTCACGCATTTTTTAAAGCATTATTATTCTTAGGTGCTGGAAATATTATGCACGCAATGCACGATGAATTAAACATTTACAAAATGGGTAAATTGTATAAACCTATGAAAGTTACAGCAGTTTTAATGATAATTGCAAGTTTAGCTTTAAGTGGTATTTATCCATTCGCAGGATTTTTCTCAAAAGATAAGATTTTAGATTTTGCATTTGTAACAGAGCATTTTGGCTTATATTCTGTTTTATTATTTACAGCGTTTTTAACAGCGTTTTATAGTTTTAGACTATTAATGATGGTATTTTTTGCTCCAAAAAATCACACAATCCATCCACACGAAGCAAAACCTATAGCATTAATTGCAATGCTACCTTTAGCAATATTAGCAATTATTGCAGGTTTTTGGGATAGTAAATTCTTTGAATTTATTAGAATTCCTATGCAAGAATTACACCATAATTATGTATTAATTGCTATTTCTTTAGTGGTTGCTATAGTAGGAATTGTTTTAGCTATAGTAGTTTATAAAAATGGTGCAAAAGAAACTTGCAATTGTAAATATAAAAAGCTTTTAGAAAATGAATATTACATACCTAAATTATATGAGATTATTTTCATACAACCTTATAAATGTTTAGCTAAAGTATTAACAGGATTTGAAGAAGGTCTATATTCATTTATTTTTGAATGTCCTAAAAAGCTTTTAAGTCTTGTTTCTTGTGAGAACAAAAACAATAACTTAACTCTTCACATTGTGTTTATTTGTGCATTTTGTGTGTTTTTACTTTTAACAATGGTGGTGATATATGCTTAGTTTATTGATATTTTTACCTTTAATTTTTGGGGTTAGTGCATATTTTATAAATGATAAGGCTTCTAAAATTAGTGGAATTTTATTTTCTTTTATAATTTTATGCCTTAATTATTATGTGATAATTGATGAAATTCATACATTTAATTATACTTTAATAAAAGCTTTTAATTTTGGGATTAATTTAAAAGCTGATGAGATAGCATTTACTTTAGCTTTTGTGGCAAATCTTATGCTATTTTTGTCAATGTGCTTTTTTTCTAAACAAACAAAAGACTTTTTAATAAGTGCTATGATTTTAAGTGCTTGTATGAATGGTTTATTTTTAGCAAATGATGCTTTATTATTTTATATTTTTTGGGAAGTTTCATTATTTCCACTTTTATATTTAATGGTTAAAAACAATGAAGCAAAACTAGCTAGGTCATTTTTTGTATTTGCATTTTTAGGCTCAATTTTTATGCTACTTGCTATGATTTATCTAGCTTATAATGCAAGAGTTAATGATGCGATTTTAAATTTTGACATTAGTTATTTCTCAACTACAAATTTAAGTCCTATTGAAAATACTTTATTATTTATAGGATTTTTCCTAGCATTTGCTATAAAAGCTCCTATTTTTCCATTTCATAGTTGGGCTATTAAAACTTATTCAAAAGCACCTAATTTTGTTTCTGTAATGCTTGCAAGTTTTAAAATGGCGCCTTTTGGAATGATTAAGTTTTGCCTTCCTTTATTTGCTGTTAGTATTAATGAATTTAGTGGGATAATTTATACATTATGTATAATTTCAGCAATTTATGCAGCACTTCTAGCAAGCAATGCGAAAAATTATAAAGAATTAAGTGCAATGAGTTCAATATCACACTTAGGAATTATTTGTTTAGGTATTTTTTCTATGCATCCAATTGCTTTAAGTGGAGCTGTTGTTTATATGGTAGCTCATGCTATTGTAAGTGGGGCAATGTTTTTTTACGCTGAAATTTTAAAAGATAATTACAAAACTTATAATCTAAGTGAGTTAAAGGGCTTAGCTAAACATATGCCTTATTTGACATTTATTTTTGGAGTTTTATTATTTTCATCAATTTCTTTACCACTTACTATAAGCTTTGCAGGTGAGTTTTTGGTTCTTTATGGAGTATTTGCAGCTAGTAAGATGGCTGGAGTTTTTGCTACTTTAGTTGTGATACTTGGAGCTGTTTATATGCTCAATATGTTTAGAAATAGCTTTTTAAGTAAAGAAAATGAAGCTAAAGACATAAAGGTTAGTTTATCTAAGATAATAATTTTATCTTTCATAGCTTTGATTATAATTGTATTTGGAGTAAATCCTAATATAATTTTAGATTATATCAACTTTGCGGTATAAGGAGATAGAATGCAACTTGATTTAAATGTATTACTTATTTTACCTGAACTTGCTTTGATAGTTTTTGCTTGTTTTATATTGGTTGCTAATTTATTTTATAAATTTGATTTAAGAGCTTTAAAAGGGCTTAGTATTGTGGCTTTAATAATTGCTATTATTTGCCAATTTAATTGCCCTTATGATGAGAGTTTTTTTGATTTATTTATATTTGATAATTTAGCAAAATATTCAAGTATATTAATCAATCTATCAGCTATTTATTTTCTACTTGCTAATAAAAGAGCTGATGAAGGTGAGTTTTTTGCATTATTTTTAATGATGATAGCTTGTTTAAATTTTATGGTAAGCACTAATAATTTAATAGTAGCTTTTATAACTCTTGAAGGCTCTTCTTTAGCACTTTATAGCTTAATAGCGTTTAAGAAAAAAGCAATTGAAGGTGCTATTAAATACTTTAATTACGGAATGCTAGGCTCAGCATTTTTTGCTATGGGTTCTGCAATGTATTATTTTGATAGTGCAAGTTTAGAACTAAACTCATTAGCTACAATTAGCACGGCTAGTATTTTAGCCTTTGTTATGATAGGAATTACAATATTATTTAAATTATCAGTAGCACCGCTTCATATGTGGCTTAAAGATGTGTATTTAAAGGCTGATTCAAGTTTAGCTGGATTTATTTCAATAGTTCCAAAAATAGCTATGATGGTATTTGCATATAGATTTATGATTTCATTTGAAAATTTCTTCAATGTAAGTGAGATTATTTTAATTATTGCTTGTGCTTCTATGCTTTTTGCTAGTGTTATGTCATTAAAGCAAGATAATGCAAAATCAATGTTAGTATATAGCTCTGTTTCACATTCATCGTTTGCTTATTCAACCCTTGCATTTTTTCATTTATCAAGCCAAATGTTTTTATATTATTTTTTAACATTTGCATTTGTAAATATCGCATTATTTATGTTTTTAGGTGCGTTTAAAGACACAAATTATGAGAATTTAAAAGGGGTGTTTAAGAAATATCCTTTATTAGGAATTTGTATTGTTGTATTATTGTTAAATCTTGCAGCATTGCCACCATTTGGTGTATTTTTTGCTAAGGTTGGTGTAATTAATATAGCTTTAAATGTTAATATTTATGCAGCAATTTGTATGGCACTTAGCTCAATTATTATGCTATTTGCTTATTTAAGATTTATAAAAGCAATTTTTGCAGATAAAGAAATAGGATTTTTATATTTTAATAACGCTCAAAAAATAGTTTTAATTTTAGCAGTTATTGCTTCTTTTGTTGCAAGCGTTGGATTAGATTATATTAAATAATGAAAAAAATATTATTTCTTTGCTTTTGCGTTTATTTATATTCTTTTGAACTATATATAAACTCTGGCAAGGAAATAAATAAAAATATATCAGTTTTACATATTAAAAACAATACTGATATAACTTGTGATAAATTACAAGATGAGAATTTAAAACTTTATTTTAAATGTAGTGTGAAGGGTAAATCAAGGTTATTATCAAATCAAGATTTAACTTTATTCAAATTAGAATTTAAAAATTCAAAAGATACTTTAGATATATATATTTACCCTAAAACAAATGTTAGTATTGTTGATAGCGAGCAAAAATTATATGATACTAATGTGGTTTTTGCATCTAGCAAAAAAGTTTCTAAAAATTTTACTTTTATATTTTTTCCATATACTCAAGGAGTGTTAAGTCCTAATGGACTTGATTTTGATGTGATTTTTCCTGATTTGCAAACTCCTTTTATAGAAGGGCTTGATTTAGACCAAAATCCTGTAAATATTAGCGATAATAGTGATATTAATTCTTATTTGAGTATTAAAAAATATTACGATAATAAGCAATATAAAGAGCTATTAGATTTATGCAATATGTCTTTAGAAAAATATAAAAATAGTATTTTTATAAGCGAGTTTTATTTGTATAGAATTAGAGCTATGTTTAATTTGCTAAATGAAAATACCACTTTAAGCGAAGAAATTATTTCAAGTGCAAAAGATTATGTAAGGGTTTTTCCAAGTGATGAGAATTACACTGAAATATTGCAAATGATGGTAAAAACTTATTTAAAATTAGAACAAAGAAGTGATGCTGAATATTTTATAGATATTTTAAATAACGAGCATCCAAATTCTTATTACACAAAATTGGCAAGTTTAAACTATGCTGATTTTTTACTATCTCACGGCAAAAGAGATGCTGCTACTATTATTTATAATAATATTTTATTTAGTTCAGATGATGCGATTTTGGCTAGTAAAGCTGCAATATCTTTAGCAAAAATCAATATTAGTCATAATAAAGCAAAGGAAGCTAAGGAATTTGTATTAAAAGTCTTTAATGCAAATGAGCAATATTTATTAGAAGATAAGGATAAAACCTTAGGTTTAGCTGATGATTTTTTCAAGGAAAAAATGTATGATATTAGTGCTCCTATTTATGAGTTTTTATTTAAAAATTCAAATAAATTAGACCCTTATTATGAAAGAGTGTTAAAAAATTTAGGTGTTTCTTTAGCTAAAAATAATGATTATAAAAAGGCTGATGAATATTTAAATGAATATAAAAAGCTATTTCCAAATGGCGAATATATGAATATCATTGATGAAACTATTGATAGTTTATATTTTGAAAAAGATGAACAAGATAGCTTTAAATTGCACGAATATTATAATTTTTTAATGGCTAAATATGATAATAATATATCAAAAAGAGCTCTTTATGAAGAAGTTAAATTATTGTATAAAGAAAAAGATTATGAAAAGATTTTAAAACTAGAAAAGAAAATAAAAGATAGTGAAAATGAAGAGCTAATTTCTTTATATGATAGTAGCTTGATTAATTTATTAAATATTGCATTAGATGATGATGATTGCGATGAAGTTTTAGGATACATAAAAAATAATAATTTTATAAGTGATGAAAAAGTCATTAATAAAATGAAATATTTAGAGTGCTTAGAGAGAAAAAAAGAAAATAAATTAGCTTTAGATTTTGCAATTAAGTTTGAAAATGAAGATTTGGTGTTTTATAAAATCAAACAAGCAAAACTTTTATATTTAAATAAGCAGTATAAAGATGTGGAAAATATAATCAAATCTATTTTAAATAAACGATTTAATATTAAAAAACCAGAATATTTTGAGATATATTATTATTTATCATTATCATTAATTAAGCAAAACAAATACAATGATGCTATTTTTTCATTAAAACAGCTTGAAAAATACGGTAATGGATTAAGATTAGTTGAGGTTTATGACGAATTTTTGAATTACTTTAAAAACAATAATCTTGATATTTCAGCTATTACTTATGGTAAAAAAGCAATTAATATACAAAATTATTTAGGTATTAATTTATATAGTCCTAAGATAGAGTTAATTACTTTAAATGCTTTAATTAATAAAAATAATATAAAAGAAGCTAAAGAAATATTTATAGATTTATATAAATTAAAATTAAGCGAAGAAGAATACAGCAATGCAAAATATTTAGAAGCTAGTATGCTAATTAAAAATAAAGAATTTGAAAAAGCAAAAGAAACTTTAAAAGAATGCAAAAGTGGTGATTGGAAAAATTTATGTGATGAAAAATTACAACTTTTGGAATAATTTAAGCTAAATCTAATTTTTAAAATATATAATATGCGTTTTACTTATTGGACAGATGGGTGAGTGGCTGAAACCACACCCCTGCTAAGGGTGCAGCTCTTAATCGGGGCTCGAGGGTTCAAATCCCTCTCTGTCCGCCACTTTATTTCAAAAACTTATTTTATGCGCTCGTAGCTCAGCTGGATAGAGCATTTGATTGCGGTTCAAAAGGTCAGGGATTCGAATTCCTTCGGGCGCACCATTCATACTCATTGTTAATATATAGTTTTATAATTTGTTTTTTTAATACTTTAAAAGGAGTTATAATGAGAAAATTACTTTCTTCATTGGTAGTTGTTGGTGCGATTAGCACTTCTTTATTTGCAGGTGCAAATACTCAAACAGGTTGCGGACTTGGAACTATAATTATTAAAAACCCTGATTCAGCAATTATGTATGCTTTACAAGCTACTACAAACGGAACTTCAGGTAATCAAACTTTTGGTATTACTACAGGAACACTAAATTGCCAAGAAACAAGATTAGTTCATAATGAAAAAGCAATTAATTTCGTAAATGCAAATCTTGACGCCTTATCAAATGAAGCTGCTTTAGGAATGGGCGAGCATTTAGATACTTTAGCTGAACTTTTAGAAGTAAAAGATGCTGATTTATTTAAAGCTAATTTAAGAGCAAATTACTTAGCTATTTATAATTCAAGCGATGTTGTAGGTGCTCAAGTTTTAGATAGAGCTTCTGCTTTATAATTGAAAAAGTTTTTATTTTTATTGTGCTTTTGTATTTTTGCAAAGGCACAAGATAATGAATTATTAAATCTTGATTTTTCTAAATTAAGTATTTCTAAAGATGAGTTTTTAGAAATTATTCAACAAGCTAATCAAAAACAAGTTTTTAACACAATAGAATGGAAAAATCTCCTTCACTTTACAAACAACAAAAGCGAGATAATTAATAAAGAATTTTTTTATTCAAATCAAAGGAATTTAAAATCAGAATTTGAGCTTAATTTATATATGTATTTTTTAAAAAAAGAAATATATTTAGGCAAAAAAGAAGAGTTAAATCAAAAAGATTCTGCTATAACTTTTAGCAACGATAATGATAATTTGCACTTTATTTGCAAGTTTCCTTTAAGGGCAAAATACATAGAAAAATCTCTAAAACTTACTAAAAATCAGGATTTAAATTGTTCTGATTTGAATAATTTCTTAGAATATATTAGCCCTAAATCAATTAGCATAGTTTTTCCAGCTGCTTATTTAAATTCCCCAGCTTCAATGTTTGGGCATACATTTTTGCTAATTAATTCTAATTACAATTCAAGGCTTTTATCTTACGCTATTAATTATGCTGCCGATGTTGATGAAAAAGATGAAAATGGCTTAAAGTTTGCCTTTAAAGGTTTGTTTGGCGGATACATTGGCAAGTATTCTTTAAAGCCTTATTATGATATGTTAAAAACATACAAAGATAGCGAAAATAGAGACCTTTACGAGTATGATTTAAAATTAAATGAAGAAGAAGTAAATAGACTGATTTTGCATTTATGGGAGATTAAGGATAGTAGTTCGGTTTATTTGTTTTTTGATAAAAATTGTTCTTATAATATTTTGTGGTTACTTGAGAATGCAAATCCTGATATTAAATTAAGAAATAAATTTATTTATAGCGTAATCCCAAGCAATACTATACAAAAAATCAACGACATTAATCTAATTAGTGATTATCACTATAGAGCATCAAAGTTAAATACCATTTTAAATCAAGCAAAAGATTTGAGTTTTGATGAGATAAATCTAGCAAAAAATATAGCTTTAGGTAAAATTGAGCCAAATTATGATTATTCTATTTTAGCCTTAGCGAACGAGCTTAGTCAGTATTATGCTAGTAAAAATGAGCTTAGTGTAGATGAATACAAAAAAATAACTCATAAAATATCTAGTAATTTATCTCAAAGCAAAATAGCAAAGCTTCCTTTAAAAACTCCAAAGGAAAGCATAATTAAGGCTAATTATCCTAGCAAAATATCATTTGCTTATGATACAAAAAAGAAAGCTTTATTATCAATTAGACCAGCCTTGCACGATATTTATGAAGATGATTTGGGTTTTGATAAAGGTATAGGGATAGAATTTTTAAGCACTACTATTAATTATGATAAAAAGCCTAAATTAGATGAGTTTGTCCTGCTAAGACTTGCAAGTTTAAGTGATTTTAACTATATAAATCATAAGCCAAGTTTTTTGTTTAAATTAGCTTATGATGATGTATTAGATGATAAATTAGCAAATATGGAGCTTTTAGGTGGGATTAGTTTTGTTAATGAGTATTTTTTATTATCATTTTTAAGTGGTTTTAGAGTTTATAAAGATGGTTTGAGCTTTAATAATCAAATAATTACAAGCCTATCTTATAAAGCAAATAAGCTTAGTTTAAGTTATCATAAGAATTTTTATAAGCACGGCTTATTAGAAGATATTTTAAGTATCAAAACTCATTTTAAGATTTATAAAAACACTGCGATTTTTGCTGAATTTCAAAAATATTTTCACAAAAACGAAACATTTAAAATAGGTATAAATTATTATTTTTGATATTTTTTTGGATTTGGAATTTAATTTGATTTTTTTTTAAATTCTAAGTATTCGGGTTAGCAATTGTTTTTAAAAATTTATAAAAAAGATATAAATAAATATAAAATATTTTTAGTTTTTTATATTAATAAAATTATTTAATTTTTATTATAATTACTTAAAATCTATATAAGGAAAATTTATGATAAATCAACCTATAGTTACTATTTTTGCTGGTGTAAATGGTGCAGGAAAAACCACTTTATATTTTTTAACACTAGAAAAAGGAATAAATTTAGGCTATCGTATAAATGTAGATGAAATAGCTCAAAGTATTGGAGACTATAGAGATAGACAAACTCAAGTTCGTGCCTCAAGAATAGCTATAAAAATGCGTAAGGTTTACATAGATGATAAACTTAATTTCAATCAAGAAACTACACTTTGTGGAAAATCTATATTAAATCTATTTGATGAATTAAAAGAGAATAATTACAAAATAAATTTACGCTTTGTAGGGCTTGATAGCCCACAAACAGCAAAAGAGCGTGTAAAAATACGAGTTAGTAAAGGTGGACATGATATAGAACCACATTTAATAGATAAAAGATATTACGAAAGTATGCAAAATCTTTTAAAAATTATGCCGTTGTGTGATGAGATTTTGGTTTATGATAACACTAAAAATTATGAATTAATTGCAAAAATAACAAATGGAAAAGTAGATATACAAAAAAATATTGAATGGTTCAATGATTTAATTTCAGAAAAAATAAAACTTCAAAATTATTAATTTATGAATATTAGTTATGATTTTAAAAACCACAAAGGACAAAGATGAAAAAACTCACATTATTTTTATTTAGTTTATTTTTATGGGGGGGGGTATTTATTAAATAACAAAGATATAAATTTTACTTATTTAACCAAACCAACCAACCACAAAACCCAAACAATCCAAGAATTAAAAAGCATTTCTATACCAATGAAACAAGGTGTATTATCAGCACATTCTTCAAGCACAATATCTCTTAATAATGATTATTTGCTTAGCGTATTTTTTGCAGGTTCTAAAGAAGGTGCAAAAGATGTAGCAATTTATGCGAGTATTTATCAAGGCACAAATTATTTAGAGCCTTTTGCATTAATTACTAGAGAAAAGCTTATGAAAGATAGCAAAGAATATATTAAAAAAATCGGAAATCCAACCTTAGTCAAAACAGATAATAAAATCCATTTATTTGTTGTAGGAGTTAGTTTTGGCGGCTGGGCAAATAGCAAAATATATCATTATATTAGCAGTATTGATACTATTGATTTTAAATTCCAAAAAGTCCTTCATTTAAGCCCTTTTGCAAATATTAGTAATCTTGTAAGAGCTAATGCTATTTATATTAATTTAGGTAAAGAATTTGGCTTTTTACTCCCAATTTATCACGAATTAGCCAATAAATATCCTTTAGCTTTAGTATTTAATAATTCAGGCGAACTTTTAAAAATCAAAAAACTCACTAATGCTAAAGATTTATTTCAGCCAAGTGTCGTTGCTATTAATGATAAACTAGCTTTATTTGCTTTTAGGTCTAGCAAAAGTGCTAATTATGATTTTTATACTATGACTTGTGATAATCTTTTAAACTGCAATGATTTAACAAAAACAAATCTAAAAAATTATGATAATTCTATTAATTTATTCAAAGTAAATAATGATATTTTCTTGCTTTTTAATAGCGATAAAGATGGTTCAAGAAATACTTTAAGCCTTGCTATTATGAAAGATTATAATGATTTTCATAGGATTTTAGATATTGATAAAGGTAAAGAAATGAGCTACGCAAGTGTATTTATTAGCGATAATAAAGCTCATATTACATACACACATAATCGTGATTTTATTCAATACAAACAATTTTTATTTAACAAAAAGGATTAAAAATGCACTTTATTTATACTTTACTTTATTTATCAATTTTTGCAAGTATTTTTCAAAAACTTACAATTAAGAAGAAAATTTTTATATATTTAGCGATAATTTTTTTGACAAATATATCTATATTTAATGGTTTGAGTTTGAATGATTATACTTATAGTATATTTTCTAATCTTAGTATTTTTAGTGTTTTAATTTTGCTATTAATAATTTTTAATCAAGGCAAATTGCTTGATTTTAGGGCTTATGTTTATATTTTTGTTATCAATCTTTTATTTTTTCTATCATTTTTAAATATTATTGCTTTTGATATTTATTATGAAAATGGTTTTTTAAATTATTTAATAATTTTTGTAATTTTTATAATTTCGTATTTGCTAAATCAAATTCTATCAATTTTATTTTTGCTATCTTTAGCAATATCTTTTATCTTAGGCATTGATAATATAAATGATTGTTTTTTTGATATTTTTATTTTGATATTTTCATTTTTTCAAGTAATTTTAAAAGCAATTAAAAAGAATTTAAATAAGTCTAGTTAACTAGACTTATTTGACCTTTACAGGATATAAGCTTGGGTATTCATAGATTTTCCACTCGCCATTTTCGTTGTGTAAAATCACATCTTTACTGAATTTATGTTGCTGGATTTTGTAGTTTGTATCTACTTGAACTATTGCTATTTCGCTACTTTTGTTCTTTTTAGTAAAGTTCATTTCTATAGTATCATCATTACCTTTATAATCATAATCTATAAAAATCATATCCTTACCTTTATCTTGAAACTTCTTAAAATAATCCACATTATTTTTACTAGCAAGTAATTTAGCAGCATCACTCATTTTCCCAGCTTCACATAAAAGCACAAAGTCTTTAACCACAGCTTCAGGCTCTTTAGCTTCATTGCCGCAAGCACTAAGAATTAGTGCTGCAGCAATTAAACTTGATGCCGTAAAACTTAAAATCATATTAGCATCTTTATTTTTCATACTCTTATCCTATCAACATATCAGCAAAGGCATAAATTATTAAGAACAGAAAAATTAGTCCAGTAAATAACATTAAAAATCCAACAACTCTTGCAAAATAAAAATACTTAGCAAAAGAATTGCTTTCGTTTTTAAGTTCGTCTAATTTTCCACTAGCTTTAAGCCTTGCATACCATTCAGGTCTATCGTGCTTTAACTCTTCTTCGGTTAGTTCTCCACTAAAGATAACCATATCCATAGGGAACCTATCAGCTCTAAAGTGAGTATTGAAAAAATGCACCGCAAAAATAAATCCTGTAGCTAAAAGTGCTTCATCAGAATGCACAAGCGTTGCAAGATTTAGCATAAAGCCAGGTAAAATCTTCGTAAATTCAACCGGAAACCATAATACTAAACCACTAAAGCCAATGATAAACATACCCCAAAATACTGCTATATAATCAAATTTTTCCCAGTAAGTAAATCTATCAAACTTAGGTCTTTCGCCTTTTCCAATAAACCATTTAAAATGAGCTACAACATCTCTTAAGTCTTGCATTCTAGGCATTAAACTATCAGGTCCAAATAATTTTGCTAAGAATAATTTAAAGCTTAGCTTTCCATTATTATCACGAATAGCATCACGCTTAGTCCAAGAATTATAAACTACTTCAGCAATGTGGCTTAAGAATACTGCAATCATAATAAACGCACTAAAATGGTGTATTTTAGTAGCCATTACAATTCCGCCCATTAAATCAATCATAGTTTGAGCCCAAGGAGCGGTATAGAATTTTTGCGGTAAGCCAGAAAAACTTAATCCTAAAAAGCTTGAAGCTACAAAGAAATGCTGAATTCTATGCAAGGTGCTAAAGCGTTTAATATTTACCTTGTCATTATGCATTTTTTCTTTTGCTGCACGCCACTCATCTTTATATTTAATACTCATATAAATTAGTTTCATACTCCACAAGAATGTGTGTAAGCCAAAGAATGCAAATACTGATATTACAAGCCCTGTCATAAACACATAAGCCCAATAAAGTAAAGGGAAATTCTCTTTATCAGTATGGTCAGCATGAGCTATAAAATCACTAAAGTTATCATTAGCTCCTTCGTGGCATTTTTCACAAGTTTTTATTCTAGTTTCACCATATAAAGTTGATTTCTCATCTTTTGGTTTATGAATGTTATGAGCCCCGTGACAATCAAAACAAGCAGCTATTTTTTTGCTTTCACCATCTTTTGCTAAAACCATAGCCTTTCCGTGGAAAGTTTCGTGATAGTGTTTTTGCTCTTTTTCATGGCAACTTCCACATTTTACATCGCTTAATTTTTTAACAGCTAAAGAGGTTAATTGTTGTTTATCATGCACATTATGACAATCCGAACATGATGGAGATTTTTCTCTTGGATTTGTGAATTTATCATGCACACTTCCGCTAAATTCAGCCTTAACTTCTTTATGACAACTAGTGCAGTTTGCATTTACATTGTCTTTATCGTTTGCTAAATCATTGATAATTCCGCTAGCACCATGACAATCTCTACAAGCAGGAAGATTACCAAATCTTAAATTCTTATGTAATTCATCTTTAAAACTACTTACTTCATTTCCTTCGTGCCAACTATTAATATCATGGCTTTTTACAAGTGGTTTTATGCCGCCTTTTTCAATAGGTCTTGCACTAAGAATCCAGCTTTCAATTCCATCTAGCATTACACGAACATTTGTATATCCTAGTTTTTGTGCTTTTAATGCAGCATCGCTACTTGCATAGCACATTCTATTTAAGCAATAAAAAATAATCTTAGCGTCTTTATTGCTAGGTAATAAACTTACCCATTCAGGTGTATTAATAAAAATAGAGCCTTTTAAATAGCCGTATTTTATTCTTTCTTCTTTTGTATTTGCGTCAAATATATATACATCTTTTTTACCTAATTCTTTTTCTACATCAGCCATAGATATAGGAATTACTCCTTCAACTACTGCAAAATCGCCTTCCGATGCAAAAAGGTTAAAGCTTAAAAAGATGGCAAAAATAAGTCTTAGCAACATATTTTATCCTTTCACTAAGGTTAGGATTTTTCCTAACCTTTTATTATTTCTTACCATCTAATAAATCTTGAGCTTGTGCTACATAAACTAATGCTTCATTTATTAGTTTTAGAGCATATTTTGGACCATGAACGCCCCAGCTTCCATCTTTTTCAATTTTTTCATAAATTGCTCTTGCTTCTTTTGTAAGTAGGATAATTTCTGATTTAGTTTTTGTGCTTAGATTATCCATCTTTGCTTGTTCTCTATCAATTTTGCGAATTGCAAGTTCTAGTTTTTTAAAGCCTTCTTTAACAGGTAATTGCCATTCCATAACTTTATCATAGATTTGCTCTTGGTCTGTGAAGTGTAATTCTTTTGGTAAAGTTGATTGCACAGCACTATGGCATCCACTTGCCCCAGGTCCTACTAGATTTACATCACTCCAGCTAGTTCTTCCGCAACTCCACATTAAATCCACAAAGAATTTGCCATCTTTTCTAGCAATTGTCCAACCTTTAGTTGTTTGTGGGTCTCTTGGTTTTCCTTCTGGTGGGTTTAGAGTTTTTGCATCTTTATCTACATAAATTTTCCATATATGACTTGCACGAACATTGTCAAATCCACCTTTATCAGGGTTTTGAACGCTCGCAAAGTTTTCACAACTCATCATATTTGGCATATGACAGCCTGTGCAATTATCTTTAGCGTGTGCTCCGCCGTATTTAAACATTTCAGCTTGAGTTTCGTGACAATCACTACAAGTTTTTTTAAGTCCTACTTTTGTATAAGGGTCTTTCCAATCATTTGCAGTAACTTCGTGTGGGTCGTGGCAAGTTGAACATCTCATACCTTTATCATAGTGCATAGTATTATACATTTGTGAGCCTTCAGTTCCACAAGATGGACACGCTGATTTAAAGTAGCTATTAAATGGCTTTCTTGGGTCAATCTTCGCATCTTCGCTATCATAAGCAAATCTTTGATGGCATCTTTCGCAATTACTTGGCATACCAGCACCCCTTGCTCCATAAAGGTGAGCTCCAGCTCCGTGACATTCTTCACAGCTAATTCCTTTAGAAATTGCGTGTTTTCTAAGCTCGTCTTTATTTCCAATTGCTGCTAAGAATTCTTCTTTAGATTTAAAGTCAAATTTAAAGCTATGGCATACTTCACAATATGCAGATGCAGGTTGAAACATCATTTTTTCTTTATAAGTAGAACCATAAGAGTTTATTCCCCAAACGCTTGAAGTTTGTTTGCCAAAATCTTCTAATTTTGTAGGAAAGCCAGGTGAGAATTCAGCGATTTTTTTCGCAACTTCAGGTGTAAGTGATTCAACCCAAAGGCGTGAGAATTGATTACCTCCAGCAACCATTTTACCTGTTCCATCAGCTAATTTTCCATCTTCAATGTGATAAGTTCCACGAACTAACCATTTATCAATAAAACCATATTTTGTTCTAGGAGTTCCTACGATTACAAATACATCATCAGCTTCAACACCTTTTGGTAAAATTGTAGCTTCGCTGCTTCCATACATAGGCTTTTTAGGGTCTCCTCCAGCTTCTTCTAATTCATCAGGAAAACGAATAACTTTTGAGTGGCGTGAGCGATTCCAAGCTTCATATTGAGCAGGGTGACATTCACCACATTTTTTAGGTCCTACGAATTTATTTGGATAATCTAAAATACTTTCCATACCTAGACGATATGTAATTGATGCAGAACGACCTGTGTCTTTTTCGTAATTTCCGTGCCCACCGAATTCTACGAATTCTTCTTGGCGATTAGAAATAGAATATTTTCCAACTAAATTTCCTTCCTTTTCGTATTTAAACATAGGATGGCGGTCTTTTAAGAACTCTATAAAATCAGTTTCTTGATTTACATAATCGTGAAGAGTTCTAGGCTCGATACCATCAGCTTGAGGTGTTATATTATTAGCATATAACATAATACAGGCACTACCTAGTGCTAACAAGCGTTTCATAGCTTTCTCCTTAAAATTAAAATTACAACAATGAAGTGTAATCCAATTTCATTTAAAGCTTTCTTAAAAAAATATAAAAAATAAAATATAATTTAAATAATTCAAAAAGGAGAAAAAATGTATTAAATAATTTTAATTAATTTTCTTATTTTTTAAGGCTTTTATTATAAAATATAGCTTTAAGTTTAGATAATAAATTTTATCAATTAAGAATGATTTTAAAAGAAAGTAGTTTTAATAATAATGTTTTTAAATAAATTTTTAAATTTAAAGATTTCTTTAGTTTATATGCTAATTTTTGCTATTTTTTGTGGGGTTGCTACATTTATTGAGAGTGCAAAAGGCACAAGTTATGCTATGAGTTTAGTTTATAATGCTTGGTATTTTCACTTGATTATGGTTTTATTGTTTTTAAGTGTGATTTATGCGATTTTTAAATACAAACTTTATAAAAATATTTCATTATTTTTAATTCATATTTCTTTTATTTTTATATTTATTGGTGCTGTTTTAACTCATTTTTTTGGTTTTGAAGGCATTATTCATTTAAGGGTTGATAATAAAGCAAATGAGATAAAAAGCACAAAAACTGAATTAGTCTTAAAACACAATGATAAAATCAGTAAAACTAGTAATTTAAATGAGATTATAAAACTTGATAATGCAAGTTTAAGGTTTGTTGATTTTAGCAATGAAGCAGGGATTACTAAGGTAAAAAGTGATGATTTAAACGACCCTAGTTATTTAAAATTAAGATTTAATTTTGATAATGGATATAGTGATGTTGAGATTAATTATAATGAATGCGTTAGTGTTGCTAATATTGATTTTTGCTTTAACAAAACAAGCACTAATTATGTTAATTTTTATATAAAAGATAATGAGTTTTATATAAATACTAATCAAGAAATGAAATTTTTAAATCAAATTCTAAGCAGTGATTTTAAATTAAAAGATGGTATATATTTGCTAGATGAGTTTTCTTTTTCGGCTTTAAATTATTTAGTTCATTCAAAAGACGCACTTAGTATGAGCGGGGGTAATTTACAAGCGATTAGAGTGGAATTTGAATCAGGAATTTCAAAAGAAAAACTAATCCTTGCATTAAACGATAATATTAAGATAAATGATTATGATATTTCTTGGAAGCAAGAGAGCTTAAAGCTTGATTTTGATATTTATCTAAAACGATTTAATTTAATAACCCACGCAGGTAGCAAGAGTGCAAAAGATTATGAAAGTGAGTTATTAATCTTAGATAATAATCAAAAAATAGATGTAAAAATAGCTATGAATAAAGTGCTTGATTATAAAGGTATTAGGTATTTTCAGCATTCTTATGATGAAGATTTAAAAGGCACGATTTTAAGTGCTAATAAAGATTTAGGCAAAACTCCTACTTATATTGGCTATGCTTTATTATTTATTGGGTGTTTTTTAAATTTATTTAGTCTAAAAACTAGAAAATATTTTAAGGCTTTAAGTGTTGTTTTTATAGTAATTCTTAGTCCAAATTTAAAAGCAAATGATTTTAACTCTCATATAAATGAATTAAATTCTTTAATTATTCAAGATTTAAATGATAGATTTTTGCCATTTTATACTTTTTCACTAGAGTTATGCAATAAAATTGGTTGTCCTAATAAAAACGCTGCAAGTGAAGAGATATTTAGATTAATTACCGATGTTACTTATGTAAATGAAGCTAGATTAATTAGGGTCAAAAATCCTAAATTAAGAGAATTTTTAAATTGTGAAAAACAAGCAAAATTTAGTGATTTTTACGATGGTTCAAGCTATAAATTAAAAGATGAAATTAAAAAAATATATGCTAAAGGAGAAGCGAATTTTAATGATTATGATAAGGATTTGATTAGAGTTGATGAGAGTGTGAATATTTTATATTTAATTTTTACAGCAGAATTATTTAAGATAATTCCTAATGAAAACCACTTGCAAAGCCCATTTGCAAATAATATAAGCTTGGATAATCAAAAGCTAATTAATGAATATTTAAGCTCTTTAGTAATTGCTAAAAAAACTAATGATTATAGCAAGGCTAATGAGATTTTATCTAAGATTAAAAACTTGCAAAATCAGTTTGATTTTTTACCTAGCCAAGCACAGATTAAAACTCAAATATTTTTAAGCAAATATGATGCTTTTTATAGTTTGTGTTTTGCTTATTTAGTGCTTTTTATACTTTCTTTATTTGTGATAAATAAAAATACTAAAATTATTTTTTATCTTACTTTAATACTATTTTTAATCCATTTAATTCTCATTGGATTAAGGGGTTTTGTAGCAGGATTTACTCCGCTTACTAATACTTATGAGAGTTTAATTTATATTGCTTTAAGCTCTGTTTTTGCTGGACTTGTTTTTAGAAAAAATCTATTACTTAGCTTGTGTTTATTGTTTAGCGTTGCTACATTATTTACAGCACATCTTAATGATATTAATCCACAAATTACAAATCTAATGCCTGTTTTAAATTCTCCTTATCTTAGTATTCATGTAAGCTTAATTGCTGCTTCTTATGGATTTTTTGGTTTAAGTGCTTTAATTAGCTTTTCTTATTTATCGTGCGTAATATTTAAAAAACCTTACGATAAGGCAAATATTCAAATATATTTAGCAAATCATTTAGGCTTATTATTATTAATTTGTGGGAATTTTTTGGGCGGAATTTGGGCTAATGAGTCTTGGGGAAGATACTGGGGCTGGGATAGCAAAGAGACTTGGTCTTTAATAAGTATATTAATATATGCAATTTTGGTACATTTAAAATTAAAATCAAAACTATTATACGCACTGCTTAGTATGTGGGGATTTGGCGTTATTTTAATGACTTATTTTGGAGTGAATTATTATTTAGTAGGTAAGCATTCTTACGCAGGAGAAAAGAGCAATTTTGAAAGCCCATTATGGCTAATAATTAGCGTAATTATCCTAACAATCTTTAGTTTAGTTGCTATTAGAAGGAATTTAAAATGAGAGTTGTGTTAATATTTTTAGCTTTATTTTTCATAGCTTGTGATGATGAAAAAATTGATGAAAATTATTTAAACACTCCACTTAAATGCTCTATTAATAAAGATATATGCGAAAAAGATTTCAAAGGTAGAAAAATTAGTTTTGAAATTATTAATCGTCCGATAAGATTTATGGAAGAAACTAAATTAATAATTAAAGGCTTACCTAAATACGATAATCTAAATCTTAAATTATATGGGCTTAATATGGATATGGGTGTTATAAATGCCGAGCTTATTAGACTTGATAACGGAGATTATGAAAGTGAGTTTGTGGTAAGCACTTGTTTATTAAGCACTATGAGATATAGATTAGAATTATTTAATAATGATAAAAAAATAAAATTATTTATAGATTTTGATATGAAAAGGTAAAAATGAGAATATTATTAACCAATGATGATGGATATGATGCACCAGGTCTTCTAGCACTTAGAAAAAGACTTAAAAAGATTAAAGATTTAGAGGTTTTTGTAGTTGCTCCTTGGAGCAATAAGAGTGCTTGTGCGCATTCGCTTACACTAAATCATCCACTAAGTTTTGTAAAAATTAAGAAAAATTATTATGCCTTAAAAGACGGCACTCCAAGTGATTGCGTAAATCTTGCATTTTGCACTATTTTTAAGGATAAATTACCTGATTTAGTAGTAAGTGGGATTAATAATGGAGCAAACTTAGCTGAAGATATAACCTATTCAGGCACGGCGGCTGCTTGTATGGAGAGTGTGCTTTGTGGAGTGAATGCGATTGCTTTTTCTCAACTTTATGAAAAAGATATAGATTTTAAGCGTTCAAGTAAACTTGCTGTTAAATTAATCTTAAAATTACTTAAGCTTAATCCACTTAAAAAAAGAAGATTTTTAAATGTAAATTATCCAAGTTGTGAGAGTGATTATAAAGGTTATAAAGTTTGTAAAATGGGTAAAATGAGATATGAATTCTCAAGTAAAATATGTAAAAACCCTAGAGGATTAGAGTATTATTGGCTAGATAGCTTGTATGATTTAAGCAAGGTAAAAGCAAAAGATGATGATATTGATTATGTAAGACAAGGTTATGCAAGTATTACTCCAATTAAGCTAAATCTAACGGCTAAAAAAGAATTAAAAAAAGTAAAGAAATGGTTAGAAAATGAGTGAGAGATTTGCAAGAGCTAGATTATTATTTCAAGATAATTATGATAAATTGAGTTCAAAAAAAGTGCTAATTTGTGGGCTTGGCGGAGTTGGTGGTATGTGCTTTAGCTCACTTGCTAGAGTTGGTATTAATGTAAGTGGAATTGATAAGGATTATTTTGAAGCTAGTAATCAAAATAGACAATTACATTCTGAAAATATTGGACTTAGTAAGGCTAGTGTTTTTGCTGAATTTTATAAGGCAAATTGCTATGAGTTATTAATTACTAAAGAAAGTTTTTTAGAGTTTTTAAAAGATAAAGAATTTGATTTAATAATTGATT
The DNA here is from genome assembly GCF_020137645.1 of Campylobacter sp. RM12637. Lineage (NCBI taxonomy): Bacteria > Pseudomonadati > Campylobacterota > Epsilonproteobacteria > Campylobacterales > Campylobacteraceae > Campylobacter > Campylobacter sp. RM12637. The sequence continues at coordinate 31,039 of NZ_JACGAV010000008.1, read as the reverse complement.
GTATTGATGATGTTAAAGCTAAATGCGATATAGCTGAAATTGCTTATGAAAAAGGCATTAGTTTTATTAGCAGTGGTGGAGCTGCAAAAAGAATTGACCCTTTAAAATTAAAGGTTGCAAATTGGGATAAGACCAAAATGTGTGCTTTAGCAAAAGCCGTTAGACTTGAACTTAAAAAACGCAGATTTAAAGGTAAATTTAAAATGGCTTATAGCGAAGAAGAGCCAATGTGTGTTGGGCTAGGGTCTTTTATGGGAATGACTGCTTCTATGGGGCTTTTATTATCATCTTTAGCGATTAAGCAATTATTAAAGAATTAAAGCCTAAAAAAATTAGGCTTTTTTTAATATTTATAAGAGTTTTTTAAAGCTTGTTTTTGTCTTTTATATTCGTCTTTTATACGATTTTTTTCAGCTTTTAATTCTGCTTTTCTTCTTTTGTATTCGTCTTTACTCATACTATTTTTCATATCATTTAATTCATCAAGCTTGTCTTCAATCCTATCAATCTTACGCTCAGCTTCATCTTCTAATCTTTCAATAGTGTCTTTAATCTCATTTTTTCTAGTGTAATAATCATTATTATAAACACTACCGCCACCACAATGTGCTCTTACATTTGCTAAAGCGTTTTCTAAACCTCTAACTCTATTAAAATTGCCATATTGTTTTGCATAGCTTAATTCACGCTCTAATTTGTTGATTTTATAAGAGCAATCTGCCATTGCAATACTTGAAATTATGCTTAGTAAAATTAATTTTTTCATATCTTCTCCTTATAATACTTTAAATCCGATTAATTCAATTTTATTACTTAAAAATCTTTCTTCATCTTGCATATTTAGCATTAAATCAGTGCTTAGATATTTTTTATTATCATCAGCAAACACGCTAACGCTTACGCAATCTCCAAAAAGCTCCTTAGCCTTAATACAACCTAAGAAATTAGCCCCACTAGAAATTCCAACTCCAAGTCCGATTTTAGCTAGTTTTTGTGCCATTATAACGCTATCTATATCATTTACTATGATGATATCATCTAATTCATTTAGCTTTACAATATCAGGCACAAAACCATCTCCTATGCCTTGAATTCTATGCTCTGAATTTTCTCCAGGATTACTCATACTAGCGCAACCTTCAGGCTCTAATGGGCATATTTTTACTCCAAGTGGTCTTAATACCTTGCCAATTCCCATTATAGTCCCACCTGTTCCAACTCCTGCTACAAAGCAATCTGGCTTTAGGTTGTGTTTTTTTAGAGTGTTTAGAATTTCATTTGCAGTTTTTTCATGGGCTTTTACATTGCTTTCGTTTTCAAATTGATGAGGTAAAAATACATTGCCATTTTTTGCACTCTCATCAGCAAGTCTTACACTACCACTAAATCCACCTTCGCAAGCACTAACTTCTCTTAATTTTGCTCCGTAACTTCTAATTATTTTCTTACGCTCTTCACTCATCCAGCAAGGCATAAAAATCTCAACACTAGCACCTATAAAAGCACCTAAAGCAGAAAAAGCTATACCTGTATTTCCACTAGTTGCTTCGGCTATACTCATACCAGCTTTAAATTCATTATTTTTAACAGCATTTTGCATAATTTCTAATGCCATTCTATCTTTAATAGAGCCACTTGGATTAAAATATTCTAGTTTAAAATAGCTTTTTGATTTTTTATTTTTATATAAATATTCAACTTCAACTAAAGGCGTGTTACCAACTAATTTTGCATATTCTTTTAGTTTATTTTGCATATACTTTCCTTAATTAAAAAAACGCTTATTTTAGTAAATTAAAGTTAAAAATGAATTTAAAAATAATTTCAATAAAGATTATGAAAAATAATATCACTTTATTAATCAAAAATAATTATAATTTGTAAAATTATTATCAATAAAGGTTGGAAAATGTTTTCGTTTATTAAAAAACTTGCAAAATCAATTTTTGCACTTTTTAAAAAACCTAGAAAAGCTACAAAAACTCAAGTAATTGTAAGCAAGGCAAGTGAATTAGTGAATAAATTTATGCCTAAAAAAGAAGTAGAAGTTAAAGAAGTAAAACCTGATATTTTAAAAGAAATATCATTGTTTATTTTAAAAGAATTTGGATTTGGAAAATATATTAATTTTGCTTTAAGCTTTGCTAAGTTTTTAAAATAAATCATTACAATGCCCTTAAAGGATAGTAATGGTAGGGCAGGATAAAGTAAGAGAAATTTTTGATGAGTTTATAAAAGCAAAAGAAATTCCGCATAGTGTTTTTTATGGTCCAAGCGGGGTAGGTAAGACCACTTTTGCAAGATTTATAGCAAAAGAATTAAAAACTAATTTTTATGAGTTTGATGGTGCTAGCTTTAGCGTTGAAGAACTTAGAAAAGTTATTAAAAAAGATAGCCTTTTTAAGCCTGTTGTATTTATTGATGAAATTCATCGTTTAAATAAAGGCGTTCAAGATGTATTATTAAAACCTTTAGAAGAAAATAATTTTTATTTTTTAGCTGCAAGCACTCATAATCCTTTGTATTCACTAAATAAGGCTTTATGCTCTAGGTTATTGTTTTTTGAGTTTATGCCATTAAGTTATGATGAATTAAAAGAGATTTTAGAAAAAGCTCAACCTAATTTAAGCACAGAAATAAAAGATTATTTAATCAAATCAAGCTCAAACGATGCAAGAGCGATGCTAAATCTTTTAAGATACGCAAATGTTTTTAAAAATATCAGCCTAGAAAAGCTAAAAGCACTAAGACCAAATTATATTAGCAATAAAGAAGATGAGTTTTTACTAACTTCAGCCCTTATTAAAAGCTTAAGAGCAAGTGAAGTAAATGCAGCAATCTTATACCTTGCTAGAATGATAAATGCAGGTATTGATATTTTATACATTGCTAGAAGGCTTTGTATATTTGCTAGTGAAGATGTAGGCAATGCAAATCCAAATGCTTTAGTAATAGCTAATTCGTGTTTGCAAATATGTAAAGACATTGGCTTACCTGAAGCAAGGATTACACTTTCTCAATGTGTAGTTTTTCTAGCTAATTCTAAAAAATCAAATTCATCTTATAAAGCAATCAATAAAGCCTTAGAATTTGTAAATAACAATGAAGCCTTGCAAATACCAACATATTTAGATAATAATCATCCTGATAAAGAAAAATACTATATTTATCCACACGATGAGCCAAACAAAACTCAAGAAATGGCTATTAATTGCCCTAAATTTTACGAAGATTACGGCATAGGATATGAAAAAAATTTCGCACTATGGAGAAAGGAAGGACTTTATAAATGTTAATAATTTCAACCGCAGGTCATATTGACCACGGCAAAACTTCATTAATTAAAGCTTTAAATGATTTTGATGGAGATAATACACCTGAAGAGCAAAAGCGTGGGATTACTATTGATTTGAGTTTTTCACACTTAGAGCATATCTCATTTGTTGATGTGCCAGGTCATGAAAGCTTGGTTAAGACAATGATAGGTGGTATTCAAAGTGAATACGCAATGCTTGTTGTAGATATTAACGAAGGGCTAAAAGCACAGACTTTAGAGCATATTTTTATCTTAAAAATTATGGGTGTAAAGAATATAATTTTAGTTTTAAATAAAATTGATTTATGCCAAGATATTGATGCTAAAAAGCAAGAGATTTTAAAGCAACTTGATTTTACGCCTATTAGAGTATTTTTAGTAAGTGCTAAAAACAAATTAGGCATAGATGAGCTTAAAAAATATTTATTGAGTTTAAAAGTTCCAAATTATGAAGATTTTGCTTTAAAAATCAATGTTGATAGAGTATTTAATGTAAAAGGCATTGGTCTTGTAGCAACGGGTATTTTAAAAAGTGGCAAATTAGAATGCAAAACTTATTTAAGCGATGAATTAGAAAATATTCAAATAAAATCAATTGAAGTTCAGCATAAAAATGTAGAAAGCGTAGTAGCACCTGCTAGGGTTGCTTTTGTCTTTAAAGGGAATTTAAAAGTAGGAAATATCATTTATTCTAAGGGTTATTTAAGAAGTGCAAATGAGATTTATACTACTTTAGAAGGTGAATTAAAGCACGATGAAAATGTATTGTTTTGTGCTGCTAATAAGCAAATTGAAGCGAAATTTTTACAATACGATAGATTTGCAAAATTTGTATTAAAAAAACCAATTGCTCTAAGTTTTAATGAGCCTTTTATAATCTTAAAAAATGCTCGTGCTGTTGCTGGTGGAGTGGTGTTAAATCCACTTACAGAGCCACTTAAAAAATCAAAAATGATTGAATTATTAAATGCTTTAGAGCAAAAAGATTTTAAAAGTGCTTTTGCTTTATTAAATCAAAATCATAGTTCAGGTTTTGGGCTTTTTTGTGCGCCGCAAAGATTTAATCTAAGCACGCAAAAAGCCTTAGAATATGCTCAAGAAGTAGGCGAGATAGTAGATTTAAATGGTGCTTGTGTATATTCAAAAAAAGCCCTAGAAGATACAAAAAATAATATAAAAGAGCTTTTTACTAAAAACCCTTATTCATTACAAAGTGCAAAAAGCTTAGAAAAATCATTAGGAATTGATGAATTTTTGTGTGATTTGGCTTTAAAAGATTTAGATTTTTTAGAATTTAATAATGGTCTTTTTTATAAAAAAGGCGAAAAATTAGAAAAATTATTAGAAAATAATGAAGAAAAAATATATGATGAATTAAATTGCCTAACCCCAAAAGCTCCTTATAATATCTATGATGAGCTTAATTTAGATAGAAAAAGTGGCGATGATATTATGAAGAAATTATGTTCTCAAAATAAGGTAAAAAGACTAGCACATAATTATTTTATTAGCACACAAGCACTTGAAGAATTTGTAAAAAACATAAGCCCTATTTTAAAAATAGGTGTAGGAGTGCAAGAACTTAAAAATGAATATGACTTAAGTAGAAAATATGCCATTGCTTTACTTGAGTATTTAGACACTTTAAAGGGTGTAAAAAATATTGACAATAAACGCTATTTAATGCAAAATTAAACTTTTATTTTTTTAAGGAGATTAGTATGAAAAAAATAATATTAGCAATGTCGGTTGTAAGCGCTTTAAGTGCTAGCAAAATTAGTGATAAAGTTATAGAATTTGTAAAAACAATTACACCAGAAAATATTCAAGTAGAATTAGTAAAAGTTGATAAAGTTCCTGATTCAAAATTTGAAATGGTAGAGTTTAATTTATTAAAAGATGGAGTTGTAGTTGGCTCTGATGTTTTCTTTAGTGATGGAGTTTATGGAACACCAACTATGCTTAATATGAAAGAAAGTATAGATTTAAAAGCTAGTTTTATGGCTAAAAAAGAAAAAGAAAAACAAGAGAAATTAAGCTTATTATTAACAGATTTTGTTAAAGAAAATCCTGATATGATTATTAATCTAGGAAAGCAAAATAGCAATACTGCAATGGTAGTATTTAGTGACCCTGATTGTCCTTATTGTAGAGAACATTTAAAAAATATAGAAGAAGATTTGAAAAAAACTAATATTAAATTTGTTTTAACTCCACTTCCAATGCACGAGAATGCTTTAGATAAATCGCTTAATATTTTTGATGAAATCAAAACAGCTAAAACTGATGAAGAAAAAATCGCAATATTAAGAAAATATTATCAAGATGGTGTTGAATACAAAAAAATTGACCAAGATAGAAAAAATGAATATGCTAAAAAGGTTGATGAAAAAGTATTTAATATGGGTGTAAATTATACTCCAGCAATTTTTAGTAATATAAAAGTTAAATAATTTTTAGAATTTGAAACGAGAGTTTCAAATTCTTTTTTTAGTTCTTCTTAAACTTTGTGAAAATATTTGAAGCTAATTTTTTTACATCAAATTCATTATAAGCTTTTTCTAAAGTATTTAATTCTTTTTTGATTTTTTCGTTTAGTTCGCTATTTTGAAATTTAATTAATTTTATATTTAGTAGTTGCTTGTTTTCTCTTACTAATCTTGCAAATTTAGCAAAATTATTATCAAGTTTATTGTTTAAAATATTTTCAAGAGCCTTACCTGAAGCATCGTTATTTAGATTTGTCTTAATCATAGCTATAAAATCACTCTCAAGGCTTAGAAGAGATAATTTCATATTATCAAGTTCATTATCACTTAAGCTAACTTCTAAATCCTTTTTAAGCCTTTCTAAGATAGCAAATATACCTTCTAAAAGTCCATTTAAAACCCCAGTTAAAAGCTCTTCAGCATAGCTTTGCCATTCATTTGCTAGTTCAAGTGCTGCTTTTAAGATAAGTTCAGCTGCATTAATTATTTTATCCTTATTAAACTTAGCATATTCAAGTGCATTAATTAACATAAAATTACTTATTAAAAAGCATCTTTCTTCTATCATTATATTTGTTTCAAGAACATTTATAAAAGCATTTTGAGAAGTTTCGTAAAGAATTTGCAATGAGTTTGCTTCATTTAACATAAGTTCTTCAAGGTATTCTTTTTGAATATCATTTTGAACTACCTTACTTAGCTCATTAAAACTTGATTTTGTAATATTATAAAGCTCTAATTCTTTTGATTTTATCTCTTTTCTAATCATCTCAAGCTCATTTGTAAGAGTATAAATCTCTTGCTCTTTTATAGACATTTTTGCTCTTAAAAGGGCTTTTAAAACTATATTTTTATTCTCATTTGTAAGTGCTTCTAAATTCTCTAGCTCTTCACAATACTTGGTATATAATCTAGCGATTAATCCATCATCGTTTGAATTAATAAATTCTTTTTTTGCTTTTTCTTGTATTTCATTAAATAATATATTTTTCATAGTTTTTCCTTATAAAACAAATTTAGAATGTTTTTTAAGAGTAGAAAATAATTCTAATCTATAAGCTTCATTTGGCACTTCTAGGCTTAGGTTATAGCTTTTGTAATTACTTGTAGATTTTGAACTTTCAATTTTTGCATTTTTAATATCTAGTTTTTTTACTAATTCATTTATATCATCATCTTTATCAAGTATTACTTTATAGCTCCAGTTGCAAGGATATTCTATCTTTAAATCAGCTTTAATTTCTTCTAAATTGACCACTTTTGCCTCCGTCTTTTTCTAATAATTTTATATCATCAATAACCATTGTTTTATCAATTGCTTTAACCATATCATAAATCGTTAATAAGCCTACACTAACAGCATTTAAAGCTTCCATTTCTACACCTGTTTTTCCTTCGGTGATTACCACTGCATTTAGTCTAAAAGCAAATTCATTCTCAATTGGCTCAATATCTACTTCAACTTTACTAATTGGTAGTGGATGGCACATTGGAATTAAATTTGATGTTTGCTTAGCTCCCATAACAGCTGCAACAATAGCTGTATTTATTACCGCTCCTTTTTTAGCATTTCCGTTTAAAACTGCTTTAAAAGCCTCTTCGTTCATTGTGATTTTGCCACTTGCTAAAGCTCTTCTTTTAGTAATTTGTTTATCACTAACATCAACCATAGTAGGATTATTTTGCTCGTTTATGTGTGTAAGTTGCATTTTTTTCCTTTATTTTTGCTTAGATTTTAACAAATAATATAAATAAAATGGTATATTAGCGTTTTTAATTTTATTAAGGAAAATTATATGGCTTACGATGATGATGAGTTTTTAGATTACGAAGACGATGAGTTAGATGGCTTTAGTGAATATGATGACTTTGATGATGAATTAGACGAATTTGATGATGAGTTAGATGAGTTTGATGACGAATTTGAGCAAGATTTTGATGATGAATTAAGCAGTCTTGATGAATATAATATATATGATGAAGATATGTATGATGACGATGATTATAGTTATGACGAGGCATAATGCGAGAATACGATAGTCAAAAAGTAGAATTTATACAAGAACTTTATGATACTTATGAAGATATAAAAAACCATAATATTACCCTAAAAAGAATTTATGTAATTTTAATACTAACTATTATTGTTACATTTGGCTTTTTAGGTATTACTATGCTTTTTGCCAAAGAATTTTTTATATCAAGTCTATATATTATTTGTGCTTGTTTGTTTTATGCTTTACTTTTAAATAGAAAGAAAAAATCAGTAGCAAGGTATCTTGACTGGTTTAGCTTTATGGGTGGTGGAGTATGTATAATCATTGCTATTTGTTGTAATATATATTTATATTCTATGGCAGGCGGGGCTCATTTATACATTATTTTATTAGCTACCTTAATTTATATAATGTTTATTAATGATTCTAAAAAGAGATTATTAATAGCAAATATAACCTATGTTGCTTTAATTTTGACATTTGTAATTGTATTTTTAATTGATTATTATTTTTGGCATTCTTATCATAAAGAAAGTTTTTTTTCTAATTTATTATTTGTAATTTCTGTTGTTGTTGTGTTTTCTAGTATTGTATTTAGCAATTATGTAGTAGGTCTAAAATCAATTGAAGATATAGAAAAATTATCAGCTAATAAAAATAATGCCAAAATCACAAAACAAGTTCATACTAAATTTAATTTAATTGATAAAAAAGATTTTACTCAATTGCTTTTACAAAGACAACAAAATTATTATAATAATCTTAATGTGTGTATTTTTGAAATAACTTTTTTTCAAAAAGACCAAGATTCTTTTTTTAGAACGGATTATTACTATCAAAACAAAGTAATGAAAGAGTTTTTAAGTCTTTTAAGAGCTTATTATCCTAATGATGAAATTATAATTAAATGGGATTTAAATACTTTTGTATTAATTTTAGAAGAAGAAAGTTCTAAGTTTTATTTTTTACTTGAATCAATAAGCAAAGATTTTGATAAAATGATTAGAAAGAAAAAGGATAATTTTGACATTTATTTAAAAATTGTTGCAAAATATCATAAGTTTATTGATACTCAAAAACGACCTAAAGTTTTATTAGAAAAAATAAACGAAACTATTAAATTAAAGTATGAAACAAAAACAATGGGTCGTGAATATATTTTATACAAAAGTGGATATGACGATATAATTTAAAAGGTTTAAAGTGGTTAAATATGAGGTTTTAATATTAGTAAATAGTCTTTTTTTATTTTTCGCTAGATTTTTTACTGGATTAGTTTTTTATTATAATAATTTTACAAGCACTGCTTATGAATTTTTCCTTTTAGCTATATTTTATTTAGCTTTTTTAATTTTATTATACATAGGTAGGAAACTTTATAGAAGTTTTGGAGAGAAAAATTATTTTTATAATAAATATAGAAAAATTTTAAATGGTAAAAAATCTTTTAAATCATCATTATTTAAAAAAATTATTAGAGTTAATTTTATTAGTGTAAGGCATTATGTTTGGTATTTATTTCAATTAGAATCAATTTTTACAGCTACTTATTTTTCTTTAAGTATAGGTTGGGGCTATGGATTTGATTTATATTTAATAATGCTTACATCGTATTATTATCTTAATTTAAGAAAATATTCCCCTTTAATTTTTCTTTTCCCTTTTGTTTATTTTGTAATATATTTATTTATATTCTTTTATAGCAGTAAGGCTTATCAAGAGCCAGGTCAAGTAATTATTTATGTTATTAATATTATTTTTGTAATTAGTGCTATATTTTTTACTCAAATTATTATGGAATTAGGTCAGGTTATTAGGTTTGTAAACGATGAAAACAGAAAAAATCATTTAAAAAGACTTACTAGTTTTGATACCTTAACTGAAACTTATCATAAATATTCTTTCTTAGAAATTATGAATGCAAAACTTGAGCATAATGCTGATGAAGATGTAATTACTCAAGCTAGTGTAATAGTAATAGAGATTAATAACTTAAGAAAAATTAACGAAGAATATACAACAGAATTAGGTAACGAAGTTTTAAAAGAATTTGCATACATTCTTAGAAAGCATAGCGAAAACTACGAAAAATACATATCTCGCTGGAGTGGTAATGAGTTTTTGGTTTTTATTATTAATGAAGATGAGGTTGTTGTTAAAAGTTATATAGATGAAGTTAAGCAAGAAGCTATGAAAAATCGTTTTGGAGTAAAAGGTGCTAAAGTTCAAGTAATTGTAGGTTTATCTCATACTTCATCATTTGATTATCAAATAAATAAATTTATTAGCGAAGCTTATGAAGAATTGGCTATTAATAGAGATAAATTAAATTACGAAAAAGGAGATATATGACAAAAAAATTAAACAAAGAAGAAGTAAAAACTCTAGCCTTAAGCTCACTTGGTGGCACTCTTGAGTTTTATGACTTTATTATATTTGTATTTTTTTCATCTTATTTTGCACATCATTTTTTCCCAAATACGCTTAGCCCGTTTTGGCAAGAGCTAAATACTTATGGAGCATTTGCAGCAGCTTATCTAGCTCGTCCTTTAGGCGGTGTTGTGATGGCACATTTTGGAGATAAATTTGGTAGAAAAAATATGTTTATGCTAAGTATTTTGCTTATGGTAATTCCTACTTTTGCACTTGCTATTATTCCGACCTATGAGACAATTGGATATGCAGCCCCTATTGCACTTTTATTTGTTCGTATTTTTCAAGGTATGGCAATAGGTGGAGAGCTACCTGGTGCTTGGGTATTCGTAAGAGAACATAGTGAAGATAACAAAAAAGGTCTATTTATAGGCTTATTAACTTCAAGCGTTGTTGGTGGAATTTTACTTGGTTGTTTGGTTGCACTTATTATGCAGCTTAATTTTACGACTGAAGAGCTAAAGGATTGGGGTTGGAGAATTCCATTTGCTTTAGGTGGTGTTTTTGGAATAATCTCTTTATATCTTAGACGCTATTTAAATGAAACTCCTGTATTTAAAAAGATGAAAGAAAGCGATTCTTTAGTAAAACTTCCTATAAAAGATGTTATAGAAAATCATAGATTTGGGATATTTATTTCTATTTTAGTTACTTGGGTTTTAACTGCTTGTGTGGTTGTATTTTTATTAATTGCTCCAAATTTCGTAAAAGCTGTTATGAAATTAGACCCTGTTGATAATACCCTTTTTCAAATGTATGGAATACTTGCTATGATGATTGGTTGTGTTTTAACAGGATTTTTAAGTGATAAATTTGGAATTAGTAGGATTTATAAGATTTTTGCCATTCTCTGGGGTGTTTTTGGTGCGTTGTATTTTTATGAGTTGTATATAGGCAAGGATATTAATTTACTTGTGAGTTTTTATTTATTAGCAACTCTTAGTGCAGGACTTATGAACTTTACGCCTTTAATTATGGTTGAGATTTTCCCTGCAAAAATTCGTTATAGTGGAATTAGCTTTAGCTACAACCTAGCTTACGCAATAGCAGGATTTATAACTCCTATATTATTGCCGTTTTTAAACAAAGTTGCAATTGGTGAAAATCCACCATTTTTATATCAAATCGGTGGTGGAGCTTATATAGTTTTAGTAGCATTTGTTGCCTTTATTACGGCTTGTTTAGTATCAAAAAGAATGTAGAATTTAAAATAGGAATTTAAAATGAGATTTTTGTTTTTAATGTTTTTTAGTATATTTGCAAACGCAGCTGATACAAGCGTTAGCAATATGCAATTATATGGCGTTTTAACACTTTTACCGCCTTTAATGGCTATTATTTTAGCTTTTATTACTCGTGAAGTAATTTTATCTTTATTTATAGGTGTTTTTACGGGGACTTTTCTTCTAGCTTTTGCTAATTTTTACACAGCAAATATTGTAAATGATACTTATACATTTACTTATAATAATCCATCTTTTATGGATTGGGTAAATTTATTTTTAGCGTCATTTTCAAATATAGTAAAACATTTGCTAGATGCTATGATAGATAGCGATGATGCAGGAGTAATCTTACAAGTATTTTGTATAGGTGGTGTGGTTGCATTAATTACTAAAATGGGTGGAATAAACGCAGTTGCACTTGCGCTTACTCGTTTTGTAAAAGGTCCTGTTTCAGCTCAAGTTAGCACTTGGCTTATAGGGCTTTGTATTTTCTTTGATGATTATGCAAATAGTTTAACCGTTGGTCCTATTATGAGACCAATTGCTGATAAGTTTAAAATCTCTCGTGAGAAATTAAGCTTCATACTTGATAGCACCGCTGCACCTGTTGCAGGAATTGCGATAATTTCTACTTGGATAGGTATTGAAGTTGGACTTATTAAAACTGCTTATTCTTTAGTAGGAATTAGCGATGTAAATGCTTTTGGAGTATTTATGCAAACAATTCCTTATAGATTTTATAATATCTTTATGCTAATTTTCGTTGTTTTAACAGCTATTCAGCAAAGAGAATTTGGCTCAATGTATATAGCTGAAAAAAATGCTCGTGCAGGAATAGTAAGTGAAGCTGCACTTGATGTTGGAGCTGAACTTGAGCGTGAATTAAAACCAAATGATGGAGTAGAGCATAAAATTAGTGATGCTTTAATTCCTATTTTAACTCTTATTATTACAGCTTTAGCAAGTTTTTATTTTAGTGGTTTAAATGCAATTATAGATGACCCTGATAAAGCAGACATTTTAAGTAAGATTGAAGAAAATTATTTAAGTTTTTATGCGATAAGAACTACTTTAGGTGAAGCAAACTCAAGCTTGGCATTATTTCAAGCTGCATTATTTGCTAGTGTTGTAGCAGTTATTTTAGGTCTAGTTCGCAAAAAAATTAATCACAAAGAAGCAGTAGAGACTTGGCTACATGGCTGGAAGAGTATGATATTTACAATTGCAATGCTACTTTTTGCTTGGAGCTTAGCTGCAATTGTAAAAGAATTAGGCACTCATAAATACATAGTTCAATTACTATCAGGCTCAACTCCGCATGTATTACTTCCTAGTTTAATTTTCTTAATTGGCTCGGCTATGAGTTTTGCAATAGGCACAAGTTATGGAACTATGGGTATTTTAATGCCTTTAGCAATCCCACTCGCACACGCAGTTGGTCTTGAAGCTGGTATGAGTGGAAATGAGCTTCATGAATATATGGTTATAAATATTTCTTGTGTTTTAACAGGTGCTATTTTTGGAAACCATTGTTCTCCGATAGCTGATACCGTAATTTTAAGTGCAATGAGTGCAAAATGTGAATTAAGTGCGCATGTTAAAACTCAAATGCCTTATGCTCTTTTAGTATGTGCTATTAGCGTAATTTTTGGATATATTCCTGTAAGTCTTGGCTTAAATGTGTATTTAACAATTATTTTAGGTGTTGTTATGATGAGCTTAGCACTTCGCTTAATAGGAAAAAAAGTTGAATAAATTTGACTTAGTTTGCAAGGAATTTCAAATTCCTTGCGAGAAGATTTATAAAGATGGCTTAAGAACTAGGGTTAATTTTGCTTTATATAAAAATAACGGCGAAATATCTTATGCTATGTTTAAAGATAAGGTAAAAATAACTGATTTTGATACTTCTTTTATATGTGATGAGATAAGAGAATTTATGCCTAAATTGCTTAAGGCTTTAGATGAAGTTTTAAAAGATAAATTATTTGAGATTAGATTTTTTAAGAGCTTTTATACTTTAAATGTTTTGCTTTTATATCATAAAGACATAAAAGAATTTAAAATAGAAAATTATTACGAAAAATTAAGCAAATTAACTAATTTAAAGCTTAATTTAATAATGCAATCAAGAAAACAAAGAATATCATATCCAAGCGATATTTTAGAGCATTTTAGCAATGGTATTAAGTATGAGTTTAATGATGAGTGTTTTATCCAACCTAGCTTAAGTATGAATGAAAATATGCTTGAGTTTGCAAAATCTTGTCTTAAAGATAAAAAATGCGATGATTTATTAGAGCTTTATTGTGGATATGGTAATTTTACCTTAGCACTTGCACCATTTTTTAAAAAAGTTTTTGCAACAGAACTTAGTAAAAAAAATGTGGCATTTTTAAATAAAAATTGCAAATTAAATAATGTAAATAATATTTTTACAGCAAGGCTAAAAGATAGTGAAGTAAAAGACGCTTTTAATAAGGTAAGAGCTTTTAATAGGCTAAAAGATTTAAATTTAGATGATTTTTGTTTTTCACATATTTTAATAGACCCGCCAAGATGTGGCTTAGGCGAATGTGTTAATTTAGTAAAAAACTATGATAATATAATTTATATTTCGTGCAATCCATTAACGGCTAAAATAGATTTAGAAAAATTATACAAAACTCACGAGTTAAAAAGATTTGTTTTGTTTGACCAATTTATAAATTCAGAGCATTTAGAGTGTGGATTTTACCTAGAAAGGAAGAAAGATGATAGAGCTTAGCAAAATATATGCGGCTAAAGAAAAAGTATATGATGTGGCAATTAAAACGCCTTTTAATTATTCAAGATTTTTATCAAATGATAAATATAATATATATTTAAAATGTGAAAATCTTCAAACAATTGGAGCTTATAAAATAAGGGGCGCTTATAATAAGATTGCAAGTTTAAATGAAGAGCAAAAAAAACTAGGAGTAGTTGCAGCAAGTGCAGGAAATCACGCTCAAGGGGTAGCATTTTCTGCTTCAAAGTTTGGTATAACAGCTCATATCGTAATGCCAGAATCAACACCAGTAAATAAAGTAAGCAGCACAGCTAATTTAGGTGCTAATGTAATACTTAAAGGCGATAATTTTGATGAAGCTTACGCTTACGCAAAAGAGTTAGAAAAGACTAAAAATCTAACCTTTATTCACCCATTTGCTGACCCGTTTGTAATGGCAGGACAAGGGACTATATTTTTAGAACTAATTGAAGAATTAAACAATATTTCTTATATCATCGTTCCAGTAGGCGGTGGCGGTTTAATTAGCGGTATTGTTAGTGCAGCAAAACAAATTAATCCAAATATTAAAGTAATAGGAGTGCAAAGCAAGGGTGCTAGTGCTATGCTAAATAGCTTTAATGAAGGTAAAATCATAAACTCAAACAAGGTAAAAACAATAGCTGATGGTATAGCTGTAAGAGATGTTAATGAAGATAGCTTTAATATAATTAAAAATAATGTAGATGATATGGTTATGGTTAGCGATGAAGAAATAGCTAATGCGGTTTTATTTTTATTAGAGCAACATAAACAAGTAGTTGAAGGTGCAGGAGCAGCAAGTGTAGCTGCTGTAATGCACGGCAAAATTCCTAATCTAAGTGGCAATGTAGTTTGTATTTTAAGTGGTGGGAATATAGATATTACAATGCTAAATAATATTATTGAAAAAGGTCTTATTAAAAGTTATAGAAAAATGCAAATATGCGTAACTTTAATTGATAAAGCAGGGGCATTACTTGATTTAACTAAGGCTTTAAAAGACGCACAAGCAAACATAATAAAAGTTGATTATGATAGATTAGGCACTGATTTTGGTGATGCAAATATTACAATCACACTTGAGACTAAAGGCAAAGCTCATCAAGAAGAAGTTGGAAAAATTCTTAAAGAGCAAGGTTTTACATTTAAGGAGATAAAATGAGAAAGTTTTTAATAGAAATAACTACAGAAGAATTACCTGCAATTCCTTTTTTAAAAGAAGAACCAAATATAAAAGATAAATTAGAAGTGGTTTTAAAAGCAAATAATATTGAATTTAGTAATTTAGAGTTTTTATACACTCCTAGAAGATTTGTTTTTACATTTAAAGCAAACGAAAGAGCAAACGATAGCGTTATAGAATTAATCGGAGCTCCTAAAGAAGTAGCCTATAAAGATGGGAAATTAAGTAAAGCTGGTGAGAGCTTTTTAGCAAAAGCAGATATTAGTGAAAACGAACTTAACTTTAAAGAAATTAAAGGAAAAGTTTGTTTATATGTAGAAAAAATAGAAAAAGGTAAATTATTTAGCGAATTAATAAATGATATTTTAGAAAGCTTTATTACAAGTCTTAATTTTGGTAAAAGTATGCGTTGGGGTGCAAATACTTTTAGTTTTATTCGCCCAATTACTGGACTATGCGTTATGATGGATGATGAATTAATTAATGCAAGTTTGTTTAACTTAAAATCAAGTAAAAGCACTTTCGTTCATAGAAATATTAGTATGGATAAAATCTCTTTTAATACCCAAGATGAGTATTTTAAGACTTTAAAAGAAGGCAGAGTTATCTTAAATCCTAAAGATAGATTAGAAATCATTTTAAGTGAGATAAGAAATATTGAAAAATTATGGAATTTAAAAGCTGAAATTGATGAAGAATTATTATCAGAAGTTGTAGCAATTACTGAATATCCATCAGCGCTTTTAGGTAGTTTTGATAAAGAATTTTTACAAGTTGCACCTGAAGTAATAATTACTTCAATGAAAGAAAATCAACGCTATTTTGCAGTATATAAGGATAATTCTTTAAGTAATAATTTTATAACAATTACAAATTCATTCAATCCTGATTTAGAAACTATAAAAAAAGGTAATGAAAAGGTGTTAAGAGCAAGGCTTAGCGATGCATTGTTTTTCTGGGAAAATGACTTAAAACTTGGCTTACAACCTGAATTATTAAACAATACAATTTATATGCAAGAATTAGGCACAATAGCACAAAAAGAACAAAGAGAAGAAGAAATTGCTTTAAGATTAGCAAAATTATTTGCTTATGACAATACAAAAAATATAAAAGATGCAATCACGCTTAGCAAGGCTGATTTAAGGACACAAATGGTAGGCGAATTCCCTGAATTACAAGGAATTGTAGGCTCATATTATGCTGCTAATATGGGGTATTCTAGTGAAGTTTGCACTGCTATTAAAGAGCAATATTTATATGATGTTATCCCAAGCACAAAATTAAGTAAAATTGTAATCTTAGCAACTAGACTTGATACTTTAATGGCTTTATTTAGTATAAACAAGCTTCCAAGTGGTAATAAAGACCCTTACGCATTAAGAAGAGCAGCTTTAAGTATTATTAAAATTCTAATTGATTTAGGCGTTAAATTTAATTTATTAGATTTATTAAACGAGTTTAAAGGTCTTTATAAAGATTATGATAAAGTTAAATTGCTTAATTTTATTACAGATAGATTTAATGCTTTATATAGCGTAAATTCATCTTTTATAAAAGCAGTTTTAAATGTGAATAATAATGATTTAGTAGTAATTGATGAGAATATAAAAGCACTTATAAATCTAGCAAAAGATAAAGATTATGAGAGCAAAATCTCAACATTTAAAAGACTTGCAAATATCATAAAAGATAGTAAAGATTTATATTGTGATGAAAGCAAATTAAGTAATGAATATGAGATTAAATTATATAAAGCTTATAAAGATATTAGTTTTAGTGATGATGTGAGTGATAATTTAGGTAAGATTTTTGCACTTAAACCTATCATTGATGAGTTTTTTGATAATGTTATGATAAATGTTGATGATTTAGAGATTAAAAATAATCGCTTAGCATTAGTTTATAGCATTTATAAGCACATTGCTTGTGTGGCTGATTTAAAAGAAGTTAGTTTTGATAGCATTGTTTAAAGAATTTAAAGCTGCTAGTTATAGAGCAAGAACTAGTAGCTTTAAGCCTATTAAAAACCTTGATTTGGTTGATTTTAAAGACCTTTTGTTTTTGGATAAAGAATTTAATATCTTAAAAAATAATATGAATAATTTTTTACAAAACAAAGCCTATCAGCATTGTTTATTAGCCGGTGCAAAAGGTTGTGGCAAATCTAGTTTAATCAAGGCTATTTTTAATGAATTTATTAAAAGTGATTTAAGAATAGTTGAGGTTTTTAAAGAAGATTTATCGCATTTAAGATATATTATTGATGATTTAAGCGAATTAGAATACAAATTCGTAATATTTTTAGATGATATAAGCTTTAGTATAAATGATGATAGTTTTAAGGCATTAAAGCCGATTTTAGATGGTGGATGCGAGAAATTAAGTGATAATATAATGTTTATTTTAAGTTCAAATTATAAAAATCTTTTAAAATCAAGTAATATAAATTATCAAGACGCTGATTTTAAAGATGAAAGCGATGATAGATTTGCTTTAAAAGAAAGATTTGGAATATGGCTTAATTTTTATTCAATGAGCCAAGAGCAGTATTTAAGCATTGTAAAATCATTATTTAAAGATGAATTTAGTGATGAGATAAAGGCTAAGGCTTTAGAATTTGCAAATTTAAAAGGCACAAAAAATGGTCGTATCGCTAAACAATTTTATGAACTAAAAAAGGATTTGAATGATTAATGGAGCTAGTATTTTTAAAGCGTTATTAAAACATAATTTACAAGGTTCTTATGAATGGCAAAATTATGATGATTTTTCAAAATTTTTAGCTCTTTTAATAGGTCAAAATACCAAGTGGCAAAACACTCAAAAAGCATTAAAAAATGTTGAAATTCCTATTTCAAATTCTATAAACAAACTTGCTTTAATTGATGTAAAAGAACTAGCCGAGTTAATAAAAGCAAGTGGATTTTATAATACAAAAGCAAAAAAAATTAGCGATTTAGCAAAGGCAATTGTGAATGATTTTAGCAGTTTTGATGATTTTATTAATAATGCTAGTTTTGATTGGATTATGGATATTAAAGGCATTGGTTTTGATACGGCTTTAATGCTTAGTAATTTTCTTTTAAAAAAGCCTATTTTTGTGGTTAATTCAAATGCTAAAAGATTTTTAGAACTATTAGGCTATGAGTTTAATAATTACGAAGAAGCTATAGATATTATAGCTAGTGGGCTTGATGATGAGTATTTTTATAAAGCATTAAATACTCAAGATTTGTCATATATTTATATGATTTTTGCTGCAAGTATTGATAATCTAATGCAAAATCATTATAAAAATAAACAATTTGATGAAATAGGGCTTAAGGTTTTAAAGGAGCTTGAATGAAAATTGATATAAGTGATTTTAAAATAGTTGAGTTTAAAAAATCAGATTTTATAAAACCTTTAAGAGCTAGTTTTGTTATAAACGAGCATAAGGTAGATTGGGATTTTATAAAGTCTTTTGATTCTGTTAGTATTATGTTATATCACGAGAGCAAGGATAGTTTTATATTTGTAAAACAATTTAGAGCACCTTTATATTATTACGAAAATTGTAAAGATTATGAGAGTGGATTTTCGGTTGAATTATGTAGTGGGATAATTGATAAAAACAAAAGCTTAGAAGAAATCGCCTTAGATGAATGTATAGAAGAATTAGGATTTAAGCCTAAAAAATTATTTTATATTAATAAATTTTATACAGGATTTGGTAGTGGGGTAAATACTCAACATTTATTTTTTGCTAGGGTTAGTGATGATGATATTGTAGGAGTTGGTGGCGGCGTTGATAATGGAGAATTCATTAAAAGCGTATATGTAAAAATCAATGAATATGATGAGTTTTTTGCAAAAAATAAAAGAAGTGCTTTGATTGATTATGCTAATTTGTGGTTTAGATATATTTATAAAAAATAAATAGATTTAAATTCTTTTAATTTTTAATAATTTTGTATTTTATAAATGCAGTAAAACTTATATATGAATTACGAATAAATTCGTAATTCTTTTGATTAATCATTGATATGTGGGCTGCAATATAATTTGCCATACCAAGTAATCGTGCAGTGATTATAAGGTCTTGTTCTTGCATCAGCAATAGATGACAAAGCTAATAATAATAAAATAGCTGATAATAATTTTTTCATAATCTCTCCTTTTTTTAAAATTTAGTAAATTATTACTAAAAACTCTTAAAGAAAAAGAAAATTAACCGATATAAGTTTAGTTAAAGGAGAGTTAAATATGGATTTAAATATTTGTGATATGGGTGGGTTTTTAAATTCTAGCCTACATAAAATAAAAAATGTAAATAGCACTATTAATCTAAGCCAAATAAGACAAGATATAAAAACAAATAATTTTGAATATAAAACAAGTGATAAAGAATTAAATGTATTTTTTAGCCTTGATAATAAAAGCGTAGGGATTAGCTTAGATAAAGATACTTTAAAAGATTTAAAAAGCTTTTTTGATAAAAATGATTTTTTAGAAGAAAATGGAAAAACTATTTTAAAAGGCGACGCTGCTAATTATGTAGCAGGTTGGTTTAGTGAGATTGCTTTTGATTTAAAATATCTTGAAAGTGATAGCGATAATAATGGGGTGCTAAATAGTGATGAATTAATAAATACATTTACTAATGGGCTTTATTTTAATCAACAAAAAAATGGAATATATGTTTTAGATAAAATAGTTTTAAATGAAAAAGCAAATGAAGAATATTTAAGTCAAGTTGGCGAAAAAAATATAAACACTATTTCAAAAATGATTAATAATAGAATATTTTTTGATAAAGATAAAGATGGAGAAATTTTAGTAAAAGAGCAATATATTGAAGATGAAAGTGAGTATTTTAAAAACTTAAATCAAGCAAAAGAAGAATTAAAAAATAAAAAAGAAAAAATAGAAGCCAATCCAAAGCTAAAAGAATACGCAATAAATGAAGAAAACAATCACATAAGAAAACTAAAGCAAGATATAAAATTATTTAAAAACTCAAATTCTTTAAAAATAAATGAAGATAAAGAAAAAGAATTAAAAGACAAAAATAATTTAGAAGAATTTTGCGAGTTTAGCATAAAGCTAATTGATGAGCTAAAGGCTTATAAATTACTAGATTTAAAAGCTTAATTAATTCTTTAAGTTAAAGGAGAAATAATGCTAAAAATAGATGGATTTTATGTAGATTTAAGCTCTTGTATAAATACAAGTATTAGTAAAAAAGCTGATGTAAATAGCACTATTAATCTAAGCCAAATAAGACAAGATATAAAAACAAATAATTTTGAATATAAAACAAGTGATAAAGAATTAAATGTATTTTTTAGCCTTGATAATAAAAGCGTAGGGATTAGCTTAGATAAAGATACTTTAAAAGATTTAAAAAGCTTTTTTAATAAAAATGATTTTTTAGAAGAAAATGGAAAAACTATTTTAAAAGGCGACGCTGCTAATTATGTAGCAGGTTGGTTTAGTGAGAT
This sequence comes from Campylobacter sp. RM12637, assembly GCF_020137645.1. Lineage (NCBI taxonomy): Bacteria > Pseudomonadati > Campylobacterota > Epsilonproteobacteria > Campylobacterales > Campylobacteraceae > Campylobacter > Campylobacter sp. RM12637. The sequence goes on along the minus strand of NZ_JACGAV010000008.1, from coordinate 10,118 downwards.
TGCTAATAAATTTTTAGAAGTTAGCCAAAATGCAGTGCTTAGTAAAGAAGAGATGTTAAACTCAAGGCTAGGAGTAAGGCTTGATGGCGAGATAAATGAATATAATTTATTGCAAATTACTAGCGTAGAACTTAATGCTAAAGGAGATGATATTAGCGATGAAATGTATGAAGCTCATAATACTATTTCAAAGGATTTAAGTGATACTATTTTAAAGGATAAAAATAAAGATGGTTCATTAACACTAGATGAACTTATGTTAAATGAGAGTAAAGAAAAATATTTAGAAGAATTAGAAAATCTATATAAATACACTGAAAAAAATCAGATTGATAAAAAGCCTAAAATAGATTTAAAGCTAAAAGAATACGCTATTAATGAAGAAAACAATCACATAAGAAAACTAAAGCAAGATATAAAATTATTTAAAAACTCAAATTCTTTAAAAATAAATGAAGATAAAGAAAAAGAATTAAAAGACAAAAATAATTTAGAAGAATTTTGCGAGTTTAGCATAAAGCTAATTGATGAGCTAAAGGCTTATAAATTACTAGATTTAAAAGCTTAGAAAGGTCTTTAAAATGCTAAAAACAATATTTTATATAATGATTTTTTTAATATTTTTTATTATTGGTTTTTTAGTTTTTTTAAGTTACGGCAAAGCTGATAGCAATATCATAAGTATTGTTAGCTTATCAATTGATAAAATAGAAGAAAAACTTATTAAAAATAATTATTGCAATTCTAAAGAAGATTGTATTAGTAGAACTTATATTCTATACGATTCGTCTTTTAATAATATTTATTTAAATATTTATAACAATGTAGATAGAACTACAAGCAATGAAATTTGTAATATGATGAAAAATATAAAAACACAAAATAAGCATATAGATTTTTATCTTGAGTTTTTTGAGTATTCTAAAGATGAGTATTATCAAGGATATAACAACAACAATCAAGCAATAAAACAAAAAGCATTTTATAAGTGTAAATATTAATAAGATTTAAAAGGAAAGGACTTTTTAAGCCATTTCCTTGATAATTTTAGAATTATTTATTTAAAAAAGTTTTTAAACTATTATATCTTTCACAACCCACACTAGATTGAGCATCACAAGCTCTTTTGTAATAACTTAAGGCTTTTTGTGGATTTGTTTCTAAACCATAATTTTTACCATCCTTTAAAACCAATCCATCTCCTGCTACAACGCAAAATTTGTTATGAGATGATTCGTTTTTTACTATTATATTTGGTAATTCGCATAATTTACTTATAGCTTTTTGAGCATCAATATAGGCTTCTTTAATATCAATTAATTGTTCTTTCACTAATTTTACATTAGCAATAGCTGTCATTAAACAACCACTAAAATTATCTTTAGCACATAAATCTTTTGAGTATTGATAACAAGCTTTCAAATCTTTTTTGCAGTATTCATCAAGCTCAAAAGCACAATTTGATTGGTCTTGATTTTTACAAGCTTTATCAATATTACTAATATCAACAGCAAATAAGCCTGAAATTAAAGCTAAACTTAATAATATCTTTTTCATAAACTCTCCTTAAAAATAATTTGAATTATATTGATTTATGAATTAATTTCTAATTAAATACTTACTATTGAATGAATTAAAATATTAAATATTTAGATATGAAAATTTAAGTAAAATATAAAAATGTTACAAAAATAAACAATAAATAAAAATAATATATGTTTTTATTAGAAAATTTTAATATATTTTATATAATAAAATGTATTTTATTTAAAAGGAGATTTTATGAAAAAACTTATGTTTGTTTCAGTGTTGTCGGTTTTGGTATTTGCAGGTCCTGCTTATGGTCCTACTAGCTTTAGTGTAGCGGGTAGTACGGCTAGAGAAGGGGTTGCAACAGTAATGGGGCAAGATTTAACCGGAGTTACAGTAATTTATAATAACTCTAGCATAAATTGCAAACCTTATGGTCTTTTTAGTAGGATTACAGGTTATTTAACAGGAACTCAATATCGTTGTTCTTTAGCGGGAAATAGCTCTGGATTTTTTGAGGTAAGATATTGGGGTGAAACAAAAGCAAAAACTTTTATAAATAGAGATTAATAATTATTCAAGTTTTTGGAACACATTTTGCTCTTGTTTAATTATTATAAATTAAAGGAGAGCAAATGTTAATAAATGATAGGATTGTTCTTAGTTCTTTTACTAAGACAAATAATTTAAAAGATAATAAAAACACTTCATTTGAAGAAGCTTTACAAGCTCAAAGTAAAGCAGCAAGCAATATAAATGATGAATTAATTAATAAGTGTATATCAAATTCTAAAGATGATTTTGCTTGGATGCACTATGGAAATTGTTTATTTTTTCCCACAGAATGGCATACTCCTAGAAAAGATAAAGAGACTTCAGATGATTATATGGCAAGATTACCTAAAGAAGATGTAGGGGTAATGATGTTTTTAGAAGCTTGTGGGATAGTTGAGACTAAAAAACTAGAATCAGTTAAAAATAATTTAGATTATGAAGGTTTAAAAGTAGCAGAAGAAATCATAGAGAACTATCAAATCACACCTGATTTGGAGTTAAAAATAATTGAATTTGCTAAAAAATCATCAAAAGAATTTATGAATAAATTTGATTTACCATCAGGTAGCGTAGGGCTTGACCACCCTAAATTACAAGCTATTTTTAACAAACATGGAATTTCAATGGATGAATTTGTAGATAAAGAAAAATTAATGCAACAAAGCTTTAAATTTGATTTTGATAAAGAAAAAGATAAATTATTAGATGAATTAATGAAAATTAGTGATAACTCTAAGGCAAGATTAGGAATTAGCTAATTCCTAATTAGCTTTAATGATATAAAGTTAAAAATAACTTTTAATCTTAATTGATACTAAAAATTGTTTAATTAATATTATTACTTTAAATAACATAACTTTGTTACACTCCATTTTATTTATATTAACTTTTTAAGGACAAACATTGCAAAAAAAATATTTATTTAATCTTAACAATATTACAAAAGAAGCTTTAGCAGGGCTTGTAGTAGGTTTTGCGATAATTCCTGAAGCAATAGCTTTTAGTCTAATTGCAGGAGTTAATCCTAAGGTAGGAATATATGCTAGTATTTGCATACTTTTAGTAACTGCATTTGCGGGTGGAAGACCTGCTTTAATCTCGGCTGCAACGGGTGCAATGGCTTTGCTTATGATTGATTTAGTTAAAGGCTATGGGCTTGAATATTTAATGGTAGCGGGGATTTTAGCAGGGATTTTTCAAATTCTTTTTGGTGTTTTAAAAATAGCTAGATTTATGAGTTTTATCCCACGCTCGGTTATGGTTGGCTTTGTTAATGCTTTGGCGATTTTAATTTTTATGGCTCAACTTGATGAAATTTTTAAATCAAACTTACTTGGTTTAGTGATAATGTGCGTTGCTTTAGGCATAATCTATCTATTTCCATTACTTCCTAAAATCGGCAAAATTATTCCAAGCTCATTGGTAGCGATTATAATACTTACTATTATTAGTATAAATGCTGGATTTGATGTTAGAATGATTAAGGATTTAGGTGAATTGCCAAGTGAATTACCACATTTTTTAATACCTAATGTTCCATTAAATATACAAACTTTACAAATTATTTTACCTTATTCATTAAGCCTTGCAGTAGTTGGGATAATGGAAAGTCTTATGACTTCTAATGTATTAGATGAATTAACCGCTACAAAAAGCAATAAAAATCGTGAATGTATAGGGCAAGGTTTAGCAAATATTAGCACGGGATTTTTTGGTGGAATGGCAGGTTGTGGAATGATTGGTCAATCTATGATAAATGTAAAATCAGGTGCAAGGACTAGACTTTCTACATTTTTAGCAGGGGTATATTTATGCTTGATTATATTATTTTGTGCTGATTTTGTGAATTATATTCCTATGGGAGTATTAGTTGGTATTATGATAATGGTTTCTATAAGCACATTTGATTTTATATCTATTAGGCAATTAAAATCATTTCCATTTTCAGCAAATGCTGTAATGATTGCTACCGTTATTGCTACTATCTTGACACATAATCTTGCTATAGGTGTATTAATTGGGGTTTTATTAGAAGCTTTATTTTTTGCAAATAAAGTTTCGTATTTTTTAAATTGCAAAAAAACTTTAAATGGTGATATTAGAGTTTATAAATTCTACGGGCAAATATTTTTTAGAAGTGCTGATAAATTTTATAGTGAATTTGATTTTAATGAAAATTGTAAAAATGTATTAATTGATGTTAGCAACGCACATTTTTGGGATATTAGTGCTATTTATATGCTTGATAAGATAAAAGATAGATTTCAAGAAAAAGGTGCATTAGTAACACTAAAAGGTGTTAATTTTGCTAGTTCTTATATGATAAAAAAATTTAGTGTTAAAGATAATATTGATTAATTTGTTTTAATTCTTAAACAAATCATATAAATTTTTACAATATTAAGTATTTTTTAAGAATGGGGGGGGTATTATTTTCTTTTTTATCAAAAAAGGAGAATAAATGAAGAAATTATTGTTTTCAACACTTTGTTTAGGTGCTTTAGGTGTAGCTGCTAATGCGGGAACTTATTCTGGTATTAATTTTGGCTTTTTATCTACTTCAAAAACAATGTTTATTATCAATAATAAAGAATATTTAGGCAATAATAATTGGGATATTAATGGCTATATTAGAACTTATAAAGAGCACGAAAGAGATTCTGAATTTGTTTGGAGTTTTGAGGCTAATTATTTTTGGAATAATTACAAAGATAGATTTGATGACTTAATTCCAATTATAAGAAATAATCAATTTGATTTTAGTGTTTTGATTGGTTATGGAATGTATGTTAATGATGAATATGAAGATGAGCTTAGTTTGAACTTAATGGGTGGTCTTGCGTATCATAATATGGGTATTAGAGGCGGTGCTATTTATGATATTAAGGGATTAAAATTTGGTTTAAGTGCCTTATCAAAACCATTTGATACAAAAAAATATATGGTAACTCTTGATGCTTATTATAATTTTTATTTAAGTAATAATTATTTTAGAGATGTTCAAAATGAATTTGGTGTGAAAAAGAATAGAAATGCTTATGATATATCTTTAGGTATGTTGTTTAATACTACACCATCTCGTTATAGCCCTTATGTTAGCACTAAAGTGGGTGTTAAAGATAATTTATTTTCACAAAAGAATAATAACCTTTATATAAATCTTGGTTTAGGTTTTCATTTTTAATTTAACTAATAATTTATAAATTTCGTGCTTTTTGGCACGGAATTTAAATCTAAAATTCGTTTTTTTAAATTCCTTTATTATTCACTTTAATTTTAAAGGAATTTAAAATATGAATTATAAAAATATAAAAAATTAAAAAAACCTTTTTAAGAAAAATGAAATTCTTATGTCAAATTATCTTTTTTAGTGATTAATTTTGAATTTGTATATTTTATAAATTACTTTAGAGAAAAAAGGGCTTAAATTGTAAAGGTCATTTAAGAAGTTATATATCGCTTTATAAAATTAACAATACAAAAAATTATTGTAAAATAAGAAAAAAGGATAAAAAATGGTAGCTCAATATACGGAAATACAAAATAAAGAAAATATAAATAAAGATTATATTGAAATAGGCATTGGGCTTAGCTTGGTTGATAATCTTAAACCATCTGAATATTTTAAACAAACTTTAACAACAGCAAAAACATATCAAGAATTAGAAATTAGTGTTAAAACATATTATCAAAATAAAAAACTTGATATTCAACAAATATGTGAAAAAGAATGCGATTTGGTATCTATAAATATTGCTAAGTTTTTAGACAATAATAGCTTTAGATTTTCTCCGATTGCTTTAAAAATTATTCATAAAAATATATTTCAAGATGCTTTTGTTCAAGGGCTTGAAAAATATGTTGGTGTTTTTAGAGATGTAAATATTGCTAAAAATGAAGATATTTTAGGGGGAGATAAAAGCGTAGAATATGTTGATTTTAATGAGATTAGCGATACTCTTGAATATGATTTTGATAAGGAAAAAAAGAAAAATTATCTTCTAATGAGTAAAGAAGAGCAAGTTTTAAATATAGCAAAATTTATAAGTGATATTTGGCAAATTCATCCATTTCGTGAAGGTAATACTAGAACAATCGCTGTTTTTGCAATCAAATATCTACAAAGCAAAGGTTTTGAAGCTAATAATGATATTTTCAAAAACAACTCAAAGTATTTTAGAGACGCATTAGTTTTGGCTAACTATGAGAATATTAAAAATAATATAAAAAGCGATTTTTCGTATTTAGAAAGTTTTTTTAATAAATTTATATTGAATAAACAAGTAGAATTAAAAAAACTACCTTACGATAAAAAATAATCATTTAATAGTAGATAAAGTATCTTTATAAAATAACAATAAGATAAAATTCAAATTAATTTGCTTGAAATTCTAAGGAATTTAAAATAGGAATTTAAATATCTAAATCCTAAGATTTAGATATTTATTAATTACGCTAGAGCTTTTTCTAAAGCGTCAAAATTAGGTAGTTCTGTAATTTCAGCACAAACTTCGCTATAAACTATTTTTCCACCTTTTTGAACAAAAACAGCTCTAGTTGTAAGTCCTTCTAAAGCACCTTCTTGTATTCTACAGCCGTAGTTTTTAACAAATTCGCCGTATCTAAAATCACTAACTGGAATTATATTTTCTAAGCCTTCAGCAGTGCAAAATCTTGCAAAAGCAAAAGGTAAATCCATACTTACAACATAAACTTTCATTCCAAGTTTGTTAGCTTTTACATTAAATTCTCTAGCTTCTTTAGCACATACACCTGTATCAATACTAGGAACGCTTACTATGATAGCGTCTTCATTTAGATTAATTACGCTTAAATCTTTACCTACTACTTTAGCATCTTTAATACTATCTCCTAGCTTAATTGCTTCACTAATTGCAACAGGGCTACCTTTAAAATTAACTTTCATAAAATCTCCTTTTTTAAAAATAAGACAAAATTATTCCTATTTTTGGTTACAAAATGATAACTCAAAATATAAGGAATTTAAAATGTGATTTAATAATACAAAAAATAATATATTTTTACTAGTTTTTTTAAAAAATATAGCTGTTTATTGTCTAAAAATATTTAGTATTCATCGTTTTTTTATTTTAGGAGAAGATTATGAAAAAGATTTTATATTCTGTTTTAACTTTAGGGTTTTTAAGTTCTTATGCTAACGCTTACAATCATACGGGAATTGAGTTTGGTGTGGGAAGTGATAATGTATTAAATTCTAATATTTATTATAAAAATTATAACAATATAGATGATTTAGTATATAGTGCAAATATAAGCGTATCAAAGCAAGAGAGCAAAACTTATTATGGTAAGTATAAATATAACATTTATTCATTTGGTGCTTTAGGTGGTTATGCGATTGGCTTACCTTATCAAGAATTAGATGATGCGTTAAATATATTAGCTGGAGCTTATTATTACTCAATAAAGCCAAAATATGATGGTATTTCAAGCTCTACTTTAAATGGATTTGGTATTCAAGCTGGAGTGCATTATTCTGTAAAAATTATTGATAATGTAACAGCAGGTGGAGAAATATTTTTGCATCATGATTTTAAAGATTTAAATAGCACATATATTAGTGCTGGTGTTGAGGGAATTTATGATATTAATGAGAGCTTATATGTAAATGCTAAATTAGGCTATCAAGGTAGAAGTAATTTTTCTAACTCAAATCTATTAGTTGGTATAGGATACAACTTCTAATACATTATGCTTTTAAGATAAAGTCCGCTTGGTTTTGCAAGGGTTCTTGAGTGAATTTCCTTGCAAGCTAATTGTTCTTTTAATTCATCTATACTTAATTTTTTTTCATTTATTTTAAGTAAAAAATCAACCATCAATCTAATCTGACCCCTTAAAAATCCATTAGCAAAAAAGTTCAAAACAACCAAATCTTTATACTTATAAATTCTAGTTTTATAAATAGTTCTAATGCTATTTTTATCATCATCAAGGCTTAAACAAAAATTAGCAAAATCATGCTCTCCTTCATATACTTTTAAAGCGTTTTTTAATAATTTTATATCAATTTCTTTTGAGTAATCACAGCAATATGCTTTATTAAAGGCGTTAAAATAAGGCGAGATTATATATCTATAGCTTCTAAGTTTTGCATCAAATCTAGGTTCAAATTCGCATTCTTTTATATGTTTTATATAAATACCATTTAGAGTATTGTTGAGTTTTTTTAATACAAAATCTTTATTTAATTTATAACTTGAACTAATTCTTGCCACATTACAATTTGCATGAACTCCTTTATCAGTCCTACTAGCAAATATACTAGGTTTAAATACCCCAACACATTTTAAAGCATTATCAAGTGTATTTTGAACGCAAGTTAAATTTGGTTGCTTTGCTGAACCAAAAAATCTTGAACCATCATAGCTTAAGATTAGTTTGTATGTAAATTCTTTAGTATTTTTACACAAATTTTTGCCTTTTTTTATATATTTTTAATTTTTATTTATACAAATTTTTAAAAATTATTATAGAATGAAAGTTTTAACCTTAAAAAACCAAAAAAAGGGCTTATTTTGAATAATACATTTTCTAAAATTGGATTTATTTTAGCAGTTGCTGGTTCTGCTGTTGGACTTGGAAATGCGTGGAAATTCCCTACAATGGTAGGAACTAATGGTGGTTCAGCCTTTGTAATGCTGTTTATTTTGCTTACTTTAGGCGTTGGATTTGTTATATTTTTGTGCGAGTTATATATCGGTAAAGCATCAAGGCTAGACCCTGCTAGTGCTTATTATTTTTTAGCACCTAAGTATAAAAAACCTTGGTCTTTAGTAGGCTTTACAATGATTGGGGCTTTATTAATCGTTAGTTTTTATAGTGTGATTATTGGCTGGATAATTTATTATATTTATTATTCACTATCTACTATTTTTAATATAAATACACTTAGCACTCAAATCGCTGATAATAAAGAGCTTTTTATTAATTTAGTGGAAACTAATTTAAGTGCTTTGATAATATGTTTTAGTATAGTGTTTTTTATAGCCTTTTATACGGTGGCAAAAGGTGTTAAAAATGGTATTGAAAAGCTAAATGTATTTATGATGCCAACATTATTTATAATGCTTTTATTAATGCTTTGCTATAGCTTTACTCAAGATGGTTTTAAAGATGCTTTTAATTTCTTATTTATGCCTGATTTTAGCAAGATTAATCAAGATTCTTTTTTAGACGCTTTAGGACTTGCTTGTTTTTCTTTAAGTATTGGAGCAGGTAGCATTATTACTTATTCAGCTAGCTTACCTGAAAGAACTAATTTTGTAAGTTCAACTTTTTATATAATTTTTATAAATCTTTTAATAGGTCTTATGATGGGGCTTATTGTATTTAGTTTTATTTTTGAGTTTAATGCTGACCCTAGCGCACAAGGTCCTGGGCTTATTTTTATTTCTTTGATTTCGCTTTTTGCAAAACTTGGACTTTTAGGCAAAATATTAGCTGTTACATTTTTTATAGCTTTATTTTTTGCAGGGATTACTAGTGCGGTTTCAATGATAGAGCCTTTTGTATTTTATCTAATAAATAAATTCAATTTCTCAAGAATAAAAGCTATTGTTTTAATTGGGGTAGTTGTGTATATTTTAGGGCTTTTATGTATATTTTCAGGCATTGAAGCTTATAAAAATAATTTAACATTTTTTGGAATGAATTTCTTTGATATTTTAGACAATGTTAGCTCAAATATCATTATGCCTTTTGGCTCATTTATGGCTGCAATTTTTGTTGGGTTTTTTATTAGCAAGCAAGATTTAAAAGAAACTTTTATCCCTTATATGGGTGAACTTGGTTTTAAAATATGGATATTTTTTGCAAGATTTGTTGCACCTATTGCTGTGCTTGTTATTGTGTATTTTAAATTTAAAGGATAAAAATGAGAGAACAATTTTCTAAAATTGGCTTTATTTTAGCGATGGCAGGTTCTGCAGTTGGACTTGGAAATGCGTGGAAATTCCCTACAATGGTAGGAACTAATGGCGGTTCTATTT